>NZ_JABVBA010000030.1:0-512 GCF_013371425.1 Anaerococcus faecalis | reverse complement strand
CGGAAGAAAAGCAAGAAGTTGAAGCAAAAGTTAAGAAAGCAAATCCAGAAGCAACAAAAGTAGAAGTTAAAGACGATGGAAGCGTAACATTAACTTACAAAGATGATTCAACAAATACTCTAACACCGGAACAAACAATAGTTGAGAAAGCTAAGCCAGTTCAAACAGAAGCTGAAAAGAATCCGGCAGTAGCTCCAGAAAAGACAACTGTTGAAAACAAAGAGAAATTAACACCGGAAGAAAAGCAAGAAGTTGAAGCAAAAGTTAAGAAAGCAAATCCAGAAGCAACAAAAGTAGAAGTTAAAGACGATGGAAGCGTAACATTAACTTACAAAGATGATTCAACAAATACTCTAACACCAGAACAAACAATAGTTGAGAGAGAAAAAACAGAAGCTGAAAAAATCGATCCATCAATTCCAGAAAAGACAAAAGTCGAAGATAAAAACAACTTAACTGACAAAGAAAAAGAAGAAGTTAAGAAGAAAATTGAGGAAGCAAACAAAGACAAA
>NZ_JABVBA010000003.1:0-244243 GCF_013371425.1 Anaerococcus faecalis | reverse complement strand
AACCTTCATCGTTCGACTTGCATGTGTTATGCACGCCGCCAGCGTTTATCCTGAGCCAGGATCAAACTCTCATTTAAAGTTCGATCTTGACTTCTGTCATTTTTTGTTTGGTTTACTCAAAGTAATTCACTTTACTTTTTTGTAGTTATCTATATATATTTTTTTGAGGTTCAATGTCGCTATCTTGTAACGACTATTATATAATACCATCTTCATTTTATCTTGTCAAGTATTTTTTTATTTTTTTCTAAAAAACACTTAGTTTTAAGATATCTTTTCTGATATGATATTGTATATATTATATACTGCACATTTTACTTTGTCAAGTTTTTTTATTTTTTATTATCTTGCTCAGTCATTTACAGTACCTTTATATAATACTATGGTTATTATCTTTTGTCAATTTTTTTCTGAAGTTTTTTTAAAAAAAGAAAAGAAGACCTATTTTACAATAAAAATTAGGTCTTCTTTGTCTTTTATTCCAAATTTTTTAAATATTTTATTTATTTAAGGCTTTTTTTAACTCTTCTAACTTTTCTTTGCACACATCCATAGCTTTTTGTAGTGAATCTTTCTTGGTCATATCTACTCCAGCATCTTTTAATACTTCTAATGGATACTTACTCTTTCCTGCTTTTAGAAAGTTAAGGTATTTTTCTATATCTTCTTTTTCTCCATTTAGTATTTTATCTGATAGGGTTACTGCTGATGAGAAACCTGTTGCGTATTGGAATACATAGTAGAACATATAAAAGTGTGGTATTCTTGCCCACTCTGTTGATATATATTCATCTACTTCTATATCTTCTCCAAAATAATCTACATTTAGATCATGATAAATTTGGTTTAGTTTCTCACTTGTTACAGGTTTTCCCTCCTCTACAAGTTTGTTTGCAATATGTTCAAATTCAGCAAACATAGTTTGCCTAAATACTGTAGACTTAAAGCTATTTACATAGTGATTTAATAAATAAGTTTTTTCTTTATCATTTTCTGCCTTATCTATCATATAGTTTAGTAGAAGTAGCTCATTTGTTGTTGATGCTATTTCTGCCAAAAATATTGAATATTCTCCATATATATAAGGTTGGCTACTTCTTGTGTAGTAGGAGTGCATGGAGTGACCTAATTCATGTGCTGTTGTAAATAGTGAATCTAGAGATTCGTTATAGTTTAATAGGATGTATGGTTCTGTATCATAGGATCCTGATGAGTATCCTCCTGATCTTTTTCCATCATTTTCTAATACGTCAAACCATCTATCATCAAATCCTTCTCTTGCCTTTTTAATATATTCTTCGCCTAGTGGAGCAAGAGCCTTAAGGATTAATTCCTTAGCCTCATCAAATGTATATTTTTTTTCATAATCTTCTACTAAGGGAAGATATATATCATGAAAGCCTAAATCACTAAGTCCTAAAACTTTTTTTCTAAGGCTTGTATAGTCTCTGTGAATTTCTATATTGTCATGGATTACTTCTATTAGATTATCATATACGCTTTCATTTATATTATTTCTAAATAGACTCATTTCTCTTGCAGACTTAAAGTTTTTAAGAGCTGCTATGGTGTTATTTGCAGTCATCTCGCCATCTAAAAGAGATGCAACTGTATTTTCAAATTGCTTATATGTCTTATAGTAGGTTTCGTAAACATCTCTTCTAAATTTACGGTTAGAATCTACTTGTAGGTTTGTGAAGTTTGCATCTGTAATTTTTACTTCTTTATCGCCTTTTTTGACACTTGGAAATTTTAAATCTGCATTTGAAAATATCATATAAGTGTTTTGTGGGTTTTGTGTAAGTTTTGAAAATGATGCTATTATTTTCTCTTCATTTTCTCCTAGAGTGTGGTCTTTGTTTCTAAATAAATCTTCAAAGTAATGAGCATATATTTTAAGTTCATCTTTTTGGTTTATAAAAGATTTTACCTTCTCGTAATCATCTGATAATATTTCAGGATTTACAAAAGATAAATTTTTTACCAAATCTCCATAAAGATTTGTTGCAATTTTTTCCATCTCTTGATATTTAGATACTCTTGTATCCTCATCTGACTTTAAGGATGCGTAGACACCAAGTTTCGAGAATTTTCTTTCAAGTTTTTCAGAATCCTTTAAAAACTTGTATAAAGAATCAGCTGACTCTAATATCCTTCCTTTATATGTCTTAACTTCTTTTAAAAGATTTTTTACTTCTTCTACTTCCTTATAAAAGTCATCATCGCTTTTATATATTTTTTCTGTATCCCACTTTAGGGACTTATCTATTTCATTTCTATTCATATTTTGCTCCTTTACTTAATGGCAAATTTTCCATTTTTTAATTTTTCTATACTTAAAATTTTAATAATCTTATCACTTTCCTTAGTGAAGTTTGCTATTACCATCTCACTATTTTCAATATTTGCTTTTTTACTTATATTTTCTATATTATAGGTCTTAAATAAATCTTTAAGGTACTTATCTTCTTCTTTTACTCTCATCTTCGTAGCAATATTTATATCTCCATCTTCTATATCCTCGGCCTCATCTAAGATAGCATCACTTCTTATAGATGTAGGGTATATATTTTGATTTGAATTGTAAAAGTAAGCATAGTCCATCATATTTAAATACTTATTGTATATAGAATACTTTGAATATTGAAAATCATCAGATATTTGGACCTGACTTATAATTAAAATATCCCCACTAGGAGATGTCATCTTATAAAAACTAATGAGACTATAGGACTTATCTTCATCAAAAATTGGTCCTATTTCAATTTTCTCTTCATCTAAGCCTAGATTGTTATTCTTATCTTCATAGTTTACAAATATAGAATAACTACCAGAATTTTCTGTAGAAGGAAGAAGGGAAAGGCCTAAATCTATATTAGCTATCTTTGCAGATACAAGATTACCCACAGCCTCATCAAGATTTATAGAAGGGGATTTTCTCCCTTTTCCATACTTTTGTTCGAAGCTTTTCTTCTTATTTGTATTTTCAAAAGTTTTTTCTTTTCCTACATATTTTATATTAACTTTTTCCTTTATAGTTTCTTTATCACCATTTTTTAAAGAACTTTCACTTGGTTTTTGACAAGATGTAAAAAGAAAATATAAGCTAAGAAGACATAAAAGTATAGTATGTTTTCTCATAAGGCTCCCATTACAGACCTATTTCCTATATAAACAAATCCAATGGCTATAGCTACAAAGGCAACTAAGCTGATAATTCTTGTTGTAGATGAAATATCCATATTCATAATTGGAAAAGCTCCTGCTAGGATAAATCCTCCCAAAAGTCCACCCAAATGTCCTGTAATTCCAATCCCTGGCATCATAAATGAATAAATTATATTTATTACTATTATAGGAAGAAAACTTCTTCCAAATTGCATAAGGATATCATTATCTTTATAGTTTAACATAATGCCTAGCCCAAGACCTATAAGTCCATAAAGAGAAGTAGAGGCTCCGGCTGATACTGTGTTCAACTCTCCAAAAGCATAGGTTAAAAGATTACCCATAAGACCCGTTAGAATGTATATGATAAGAAAATTTCTTGATCCATAAAGAGATTCAAAAACTCCACCTATGGAATTTAAAAAATACATATTCATCAAAAGATGAAAAATTCCTATATGGATAAAGATTGCACAAAACATTCGCCACCACTGCCCTTGAAAGACATATATCTTATTCATAGCCTGAAACCTCACCAGATTTGATATATTTTCACTTCCTCCACTTACAGTCATCAAAATAAAGACTAGGATATTTATTCCCATTAGTATTCTTGTCATTTTTCCTTTACTCATATCTCTCTTTCCTTTAATTATTTTAATTATACCATAGATATAAAGAGCTTAAAAAATAGCAAAGCTATCTTCTATTAGACTTCTTGCTATTTTTCTTATTTCTTTATCATAGTCTTCTCTATTTATATTTTCATCAATAGAAAATTCATAAATCTGATCAATTATATTGTTTTTTTCTATCCTTTGATAATCTACATCTTGTAAAAATATAACCCTTATATCTTTATTGTATCTTTTAGCAAATTTAGCAAGATTTATAGAATTTTCTCCATTAAATTCATCTACATTTTCAGTAAGAATCATTATATCTTGATCTTTCACTTCCTCTTTGAAGTCTACAAGAGATAAAATAAGCTCCATTGAATTAGAAATTTGTGCTCTAAAGAAGATATAAAGAGCCCAGCATACCCCGCCACCTGCTCCAAGATATGGAAAATCTATATGACCAACACCTAGTGCTTCTGATACTTTTTTTGAAAAGTGCTTACATGCTACTTCTAATTTTTCTATCTCTTCCTTACTAGCTCCCTTTCTTATAGGTCTTTTTTCTAAAAAGGAATTTTTTTCAAAAAGAGTAAGAGGTTGGCTTGTGGCAAGCTCAATATCCACATTAAATATTCTCTTATCAAGACCTGACATATCTATTGAATTAACCTTTATCATGTTTTTTGCAATAGGGGTAAGAGAATTTAAGTTCTTATCATAAAATCTAACACCTAAAGCATAAAGCATACCCATGCCCATATCATTTGTTGCAGTATCTCCTACTCCTATAAAGAACTTTTCACATCCATTATTAAAACCATCTACTATCATCTCCCCTAATCCTATGGAAGATGACTTCATTATATCAAGCGTATCCTTATCTAGGAGCCTAAGACCACAAGCTTCTGCCATCTCCATTACACAAAAATTGTTTTTAATTACATATCTTGCAGTTGAAGCCTCATTTTGTGGATTATGTACATTCACATAAGAGAAATCTCCTCCTATAACTTCTTTCATAATCTCTACAGTCCCTCTTCCTCCATCTAGAAAGGGAAGGATTTCAACATGGTTAGTCTTTTCATATTTTTCTAACTCGTCTTTAAAATAATTGGCTATCTCTATTGAGTTTTCAAAATCTTTTATAGAATCTAAAGCTAGTAGTATATTCATAATTCACCTCAATATAAATTATACCCAATATCTATATCTTAATTATTTAAATATCTTTACCGATTAAGAATTGGGTGTTATAATAAAATAGAAAGTTTATTAAATAAACTTTTACTGTTTAACTCATAGAAATCTATAAAGATTTCGCCCATCAAAGAGCCACTTAAATACATACTATAAGTGGCTTTTTATCTTTAATCTTATTTAAGACCAAAAGAAATTAATTTTTTTTATTTCTTTTGGTCTTATTTTTATTTTTTTATTTTTAATATTGATTTTAATTTTAGAATGAGTATAATTATCTTGTAAGTAAGAATGAAATAGAAAAATAATAAATAATTTTTTATGGAGGATATTATGTCATTAATCGGAAAAAGATTACCAGAATTTGAATTGGATGCTTATAATCCAAAGACAGATGAGTTTATCACAGTAAGTGATAAAGACCTAGAAGGTGAATGGAAAGTTTTAATGTTCTATCCAGCTGACTTTACTTTTGTATGTCCTACAGAACTTGAAGATTTACAAGAAAAGTATGATGAACTTAAAGGATTAGGTGCTGAAGTTTATTCAGTAAGTGTTGACACTCACTTTGTACACAAAGCTTGGCATGAAGAAAGTGATGCTATAGGCAAACTTGAATACACAATGATTGGTGATTCAAATAAAGAACTAACAAAGGCACTAGATATCTTGTCTGAAGATGGAAAGGCTCAAAGAGCAACTCTCATAATAGACCCAGACAATGTAATTCAAGCTTTAGAAATCAATGCTGATGGAATCGGAAGAAAAGCTGAAAACAACATTTACAAGGTAAAGGCTGGAAAATATGTAAGACAACACCCAGACCAAGTATGCCCTGCAAAATGGAATTCAGAAGATGATGATACTCTAACACCAGGACTTGACCTTGTAGGAAAAATCTAATGTTAGATCAAAAGCTAAAAGAACAACTTAAGGCCTACCTTAAGATGCTTAAGTCCAATGTAAACATTGGACTTTCTTTAAAAGATGATGAAAAATCAAAAAAACTAGAATCTTTTATAAGGGATGTTGAAAGTCTATCAGATAAAATCAAAGTAACAGAAGAAGACTTAGAATATAAACCTTCTTTCAGGCTTCAAGGTGACTTTGACCATGGTAAAATAGTCTTTGCAGGAATTCCTTTAGGACACGAATTTGAATCCTTTGTCCTTGCTCTTTTACAAGTTGGAGGTATAGCTCCAAAAATAAGTGATGAGGATAAAAAAAGAATCGAATCTATAGATACAAATGAAAACTACGAAACCATTGTTTCTCTAACATGTCACAACTGCCCTGAAGTTGTTCAATCCTTTAACATAATGGCTGTTTTAAATAAAAATGTAAACCACACAATGATTGAAGGATCAGTATTCCAAGATATAGCTGAAAAAAGAGATGTTATGGCAGTTCCTGCAATCTTTAAGGATAAAGAATTTGTTGATGGTGGTAAGAAAACTTTATCTAACCTACTAGACCTTGTTGCAGGAAAGGCTAAAAGGGATTTATCTAATTTTAAAAACTACGATATCTTAATAGTTGGAGGAGGTCCTGCAAGTGGAACTGCTGCAATCTATGGAGCTCGTAAGGGACTTAAGGTTGGTATAGTTGCAGATGAATTTGGTGGACAAGTTAATGAAACTCTTACAATTGAAAATATACCAGGACTTATATCTACAGAAGGACCAAAATACATGGCTCTTTTAAAAGAACAAGTTAAAAATCTTGGTGTAGATATAATTGAGGGAGTAAAAGCTCAAAGCTTTAGCAAGGAAGATAAAGAAATAATAATAGAGCTTGATGAAGGCTCAAAGATTAATAGCAAATCTTTAATCCTTGCAACTGGAACAAGATGGAGACTCTTAAATGTTCCAGGAGAAGATAAGTTTAAGACTAAGGGTATAGCTTTTTGTACCCACTGTGATGGTCCCTTATTTAAGGGCAAAGATGTTGGCGTAATTGGTGGCGGAAATTCAGGAATAGAAGCTGCAATCGACCTTGCAGGACTTGCTAATACTGTTACAGTATATGAATTTTTGCCAGAACTTAAGGCAGACAAAATACTACAAGAAAAATTAGAATCCCTTCAAAATGTCAAAGTTATAACCAATGCACAAACAACAGAATTCATAGGTGACAATAAGCTTACAGGCTTAAAATACACTGATCGCGTAACAGGAGAAGTACACGAAGAAAAACTTTCTGGAGTATTCTTACAAATAGGACAAATACCAAATACAGAATGGCTAGATGGTCTTGTAAAGCTTACAGATAGAGGTGAGATAGAAGTTAAAAAAGATGCTTCTACAAATATAGAAGGTGTCTTTGCAGCAGGAGATTGCACTGATTCAGTATATAAGCAAATAGTAATAGCATCAGGATCTGGAGCGACTGCAGCACTTTCAGCCTTTAACTACCTCATTAGAAAATAAATAATTTAAAAGGGTTTGTTGCAAAATTATGAATTTCTAATCTTCTATCATTACAAATTACTAATAGATAATTTGAAATAGCCTACAGGCTAAGAAAATCCAAATTGTCTGGAAAATCTTGTAATGATTTTGGAACGATTAATTCATTCTGCAATAGCCCTTTTTTTAATTTTTATTTCTTAATTATATTATATAAAACAATAAGAGGACTTAAGATGAATACTAAAGGTAAGATAAATTTTGAAAACAAAGTATAGTCTAAGTCATCTAGCTTTTCTCACAAGTCTTTTATAGCCTGCGAGAAGGCAAATACAGAAATTCCAAAATATAGGGTTAAAATTATAAAAGATATAGCTAAAAAAACTAGCAAGGATAGGCTTTTCTTCTTTATCTTCGCTTTCATTTTTAAAATATTCTATATCTACATTGAATATTTCACTTAATTTAACTAGATTCTCCATAGATAGTTCAGATAATCCCTTTTCCCACTTTGATACAGCCTGACTTTATATGTATAATTTTTCTGTAATATATTCTTGGGTAAGCCTTAGCTCTTTTATTTTTAATTTTTTCACTTAACATATTCCCATTCTTATTAATATATTATGATAAATAATTTTAAAATCCTAATAACTATAGGGCAACTTTAGTATAAATTAGAATTTTTTTATATTTTAAAAAAATAATGATATAATTTAGAAAAAGATTGGAGTTAATATGGGAGAAATAATAAAAATTGAAGCAGATAAAGTTGTAGTTGGACTTGAAGATGGTTCTGTAATAAGAATTGATCTTGATGATGTTAACTTTGTTCCAAATATTGGAGACAAGGTTAAAGTTTTCAATGATGGAAACCATAACTACATAAGAAAAGCAAAAGAAAAATCAGAATATGAATCTTATAAGACTGTAGATGAAAAAGAATATTATAGGAATGACTTGGATAAATCTAGTGTTACAAACATATATATAAACCAAGAAAATAAGAATATTCCTTATGGTAAATATCCTGTTAATAAGTGGATATATGCTATTTTGGCCTTGTTTTTGGGAGGATTCGGAGCCCATAAGTTTTATTCCAGAAAATTTGGTAAGGGAATTATATATCTTATATTTATATGTACTGGAATTCCAACTATAATATCTTTTTTTGAATTTATAATAGCTCTTACAAAAACACCTGATGAAAATGGATATATTTATATGTAAAAATTAAGCTCTTGCAAAAATAATATTTACAAGAGCTTTTAACTTATTACTTTTAGGGCAAAAAATATAGTTATAAGAAGTCCTTCATCATCAAAAACTTCAATCTCATCTTTCGAAAAATTATAAGAGCCTAAAAGTTCTTCTTCCTTTAAGAGTGAAATTAGTCCCGAATTTGGATAAAGATTTATAAAATTTCTATTTAATATTTTAGCATCTTCTATAGGAGCTTTTTTCTCTTTTCTTATCCTTATATTTCCTATTACAGCCTCTCTAATATCCTTTAGACTAAATATCTTCTTTACCTTAAATCTAGCTACAAGTTTCCCACTATTATAGAGAACTTCATAGCTTTTTGCTGATTTTTTTAGCTTGTAGATTATCCTATCAGCTTCATATATTTTATTATCCCTATATTTTAAATTTCTCATATTATCACCCTTATTTTTATACCCGGATAAGATTTATTTTATAAAAACTTAACAAAAAAATACCGACCCAAGGTCGGTACTTTGTATTGCATTCTAGTAATTTTCTTTTAGATATTCTATTATATCATCTGATTCATACATTTTTACATCACCAAATACCATAAATGGGATTTGATCTTTTCCGCCCAATTCTACTAATTCTTTAGTATTTTCTTCACCACTTCTTCCATCCTTTACATTGTATGATGTGAAGTCGGTAATTTTATTTTCATGCATAAAATTTAAAACTTTTAAGCAATATGGACATTCTGGTTTAAAATATAAGTCAAATTTACTCATTTTATATCCTTTCTTTTTTTAGCTTCCTTATATAATTACCCTCTAAGGAATAATTTAAAACTAAAATAAGAATATAAGGCTTGCAAAAATTGCCAATATTATCAAAACAGGAGGTCCAAATACCTTCATAGCAGCTAAAAACATAGCGAGTTTATCATGTTTTTCCAGATTATCTTTTTCTAAAAGTTCTTCTTTTTCATAGATTTCTTCCTTTGTTTTATTTTTAAAAGGATCTATAGGTTTTTTCATAGATTAGCTTCCTTAGCCAATTCTCTTTCTTTTTTCAACCTTTTTTCTTCATTTTCTTCAAAAGCTTTAATTTTAGTTTCTTCAGAGACATCCATTAAGTGACAAGCTACAAAATGACCTTCTTCTACTTCCTTAAGTTCAGGTTCAAATTGTTTGCATATGTCCATACAATACTTACATCTTGTATGGAACCTACATCCTTTTGGAGGATTTACCGCTGAAGGAATGTCACCTTCTATAGTTTGAAGTTCTTGTCCCTTATCGACATCTGTTCTTGGAATAGCTTGTAGTAAAGCCTTAGTATATGGGTGTTGAGGATTTGCAAAAATCTTATCAGAGTCTGATAATTCTACCATAACCCCCAAATACATTACTCCAATTCTATCAGATATATATTTTACAACTGATAAATCGTGGGTTATAAAAAGATAGGTTAGATTTAAGTCTGTTTTTAAATCTTGAAGTAGGTTGATAATTTGTGATTGGATAGAAACATCAAGGGCTGATACCGCCTCATCACATACTATGAAAGATGGATTTAGGGCAAGGGCTCTTGCTATACCTATTCTTTGTCTTTGACCACCAGAGAATTGATGAGGATACCTATGAATAAAGTATGGAGCAAGTCCACATTTTCCCATTACATCTTGGATGTATTCGTTATAGCCTTCCTCTTTCCTATTTTTGAAAAGTCCGTGACCAAGTACACCTTCTCCAATTATATTTCCTACTGTCATCTTTGTATCAAGAGAACCATATGGATCTTGGAAAATTATTTGAAGATCTTTTCTAAGCTCTCTCATCTCTTCACTTGTAAGCCTTGATAAATCTATTCCATCATCTACAAAACTTTCCAGCTTTTCAAAAGAATCCTTAGCTTTAAGCTCTTCTTTTTTATAATCAATATTAGCTTTTTTTTCTGAAACTTCCTTATCAAGCTTTTCTTTCCTGCTCAAAAGTTCCTTATATTTAGGGTCATTAATTAAGGTATTTTTTAATTCTTTCTTATCCCTTATTCTTACTTCATCTTTTTCTTTTATTTTTTTGATTTCAAGTATTATTTTAGATCTTTCTTTTATCTTTTGATAGTATTGATCTAAGATTGAACTAACTTCACTTAAATCATCATCAGCTAAAAGACCTCCAGCTATTCTTAACATATTCTCATAATTTTCTTGGATATGCCTTCTTTGAAACATAGCTGACTCGTTAAGTTCAGCCTTTTTCTCCTCATCTTCTGTTTTTTCTATCTCACTGTAGATAGAATTAAGCTTTTCTACTTCCTTTTCATATTCAGGAAATTTCTTTGCTATATCCTTAATATCTTTTCCCATATATTCTGGAGCAAGTTCATCTAAAGTTGTTCCATAGTAAAGGGTTGTTCCTTCTGTTTGTTCATATATTTGAAGGATGGTTCTACCAAAGGTTGACTTACCACAACCACTTTCACCAACTAAACCAAAAGTTTCTCCTTGGTGAATATCTATAGAGATTGACTCATTGGCATGTACATATTGGTTAGCTCCCCTAGAAAAGATTGATTTTTTCTTGATAGGGAAATATTTTTTAAGATTTCTTATTTTAAATAAGACCTTTTTATTATTGGATTTTTCCATTTTCCCTCTCCTTCCTATTAGGGTAGAAACATCTGATTTTTTGGTTTTCACTTACTTTTACAAGCTCTGGCATATCTTTTCTACACTTTTCTGTTGCATACTTACACCTGTCTGCAAACTTGCAGCCTTTTGGAAGGTTAAGTGGGTGAGGAACAGAACCTGGTATTATATCAAGTCTTTCATTCCTATCGCTTGTTATAGCAGGAATTGAATTTAGTAAGGCTACTGTGTATGGGTGGTTATAGTCTGTTATATCATGCTTAAAGATATAATCAACTGGTGATTGTTCTACTATTTGACCACAATACATTACAGCAACTTCATCAGCCATTTGGTTTATTACCCCAAGATCGTGGGTTATAAAAAGAATAGATGTATTTTGCCTTTCCTTAAGCTCATTCATTAACTTTAGAATTTGAGCTTGGATAGTTACGTCAAGGGCTGTAGTAGGTTCATCTGCTATTAAAAGTTTAGGTTCACAAGCAAGGGCCATTGCAATCATAACTCTTTGGTTCATACCACCTGATAGTTCAAATGGATATTGTTTAGCGACTACATTAGGATTTGGAATCTTAACTTGAGCAAGCAATTCCTCAACTCTCTTAGCAGCTTGTTTTTTATTCATATTCTTATGAAGAATCAAAACTTCTGAGATTTGTTTTTCTACTGTAAATACAGGATTTAGAGAACTCATAGGCTCTTGAAAAATCATAGAGATATCATTACCCCTTACCTTTTCCATTTGAGCTCTATTATATTCAGAGATTTTTTTACCTTCAAATATTATCTCTCCACCATAAATTTTTTGGTTAGGTTCAAATAATTGTAGGATACTCATAGCTGTTTGACTTTTTCCTGAACCTGATTCTCCAACTAGCCCTAGGGTTTTTCCTTCTTCAATTGTACATGATACTCCATTGACCGCTTTGATTTGACCACGTCTTGTATCAAAGTAGGTATGAAGATTATTTATTTCAAGTAAATTTTTCATCTTTAACCTCTATCTCTCATTTGACCTTGGGTCTATAGCATCTCTTAGGGCATCCCCTATAAGATTTACCGAAAATGCTGCTAAGAATACTGCAAGTGCTGGTATTACCCATCTCCACCAGTATATATTTATTACATCTGATGATTGGGCACTTGTCATCATATTACCCCAAGATGGCATTGGCTCTTGTACACCAAATCCTAAAAATGATAAACCTGCCTCTGTAAGGAGGTTTCCAGCAAATCCAAGTGTTGCATTTACTATAATTATAGAAAGGATATTAGGTAGGATGTGCCTTACAAGGATTGATGAATTTGTAACACCAAGGGCCTTGGCAGCTGTTACATAGTCTCTTTCTCTTTCAGCTAAAATTTGACCACGAACAAGCCTTGCAATCCCTGTCCATCCTATAACACCCAAAAGAACCATTATCATCATAAGTCTTGTATTTTGACTTGTGTTTACAGGAAGGAGTGCCGAAAGAGTTATAATTAGTGGATAGAATGGGAATGATTGAACGATTTCTGTAATTCTCATCAATACATTATCTACTCTTCCTCCAGCATAACCTGATATCATACCTATAATTACCCCAAGTACTACTTGGATAACTACTGATACAAAAGAGATAATCATAGTCATTTTTCCACCATGAATAAGCCTTGCATATATATCACGTCCTTGGTCATCTGATCCTAACCTAAAACCCTTAAGTCCCCAAGTATCAATCTTTGAGTCCTTATTTACAGCATAGTTATTAAAATATCCTGTAAAAATTTGGCTATATTCTCCATCAGGACTATCTGCTTCACCATAGTTATTATTTCCCCAAGAATAAATCTTTCCATTTTTATCAAGTGCTGTAAAGTGGCTTGTTCCACCTTCTATATCTACAATATCAGCTTCAAACTTTGGTATATTTGATCCTGAAAGACTATCTCTTGCAGGTCCCCAAACATATAACTTTCCATTTTCATCTAGGGCTGCAGCAGAATTTGTAGTAAGGGCTACCTTACTAATCTTTACCTTGTTATTTTTAATCTCATCTGGAGCTCCTAAATCTACCTCAGCTCCCCTAACTCCCAATAGTTTTATAGATCCATCTTTTAATATAGTAAGTATATTTGTACCATTTGTAGCAAAATCAACCACATTTCCTTGGACTTCACTAGGAATTAGATCAAGCCTTGAGTTCATTGTAGAACCCCAAACTATTATATTGTTTTTCTCTGTTAAAATTACTGAATATTGAACACCCGCACCAAGTTTTTTAATTCCTTCTTGCTTCACTTGACTTTCTTTCATTGGCGGAAGTTTTGTTTGTTTGAAAGAGTCATTACCCCAACCATATATTTCATTATCTTCTGTTGCTATTAGGATATGCCTATCTCCTGCAGTAACATCTTTTATCTTTTTATCTTTTATCTTATCTTCTATTTCCTTAGGCATCTTCATAACGTCATCTTCATTATTTTTTCCCCAATAATAGAAGTTGTCTTCATTTGTAAGACCTACGCCAAAAGTGTTTCCTACAGATATTTTCTTAACTCCCTCTTTTTCCATCTCAGAAGGATAATTCATATAACCTGAACCAGGTGATACATTTATAAGTGTACCTTCTGATTGATAAGGGTTAAATGGAACTAAAATAGAACCCACAAATACGACCAAAATCATAGCTAGTAGTAAAACAAGACCTATTACTCCTAATGGATTTCTAAAGTAGTTTTTAACAGCCATCCTACCAGGTGATGTAATAGCTTCTTCCTTTAAGTCCTCATTCTCATTTTTAGGATCAATATCTCCAAGCTGAGTATTTGTTTGTTGGTCAACTATTCCTTGAGCATCTTCCTTAACTTTATCAGCTTTGTCATATTCATTAGAATTAGTTCCGAAAGTAAAAAGGGAAAGAACTAATTTTCCAAAAGATTTAAAACTTTTATATAATTTATCTTTCATATTAAGCCTCCAATTTTACTCTAGGATCTACTATAGCATAAGCAATATCCATGATTAAATTTCCTAAAAGTGTAAGTATAGCATAAAACATAGTTAAGGCTAAGATTACATTATAGTCTTGGGCTAGAACTGACTTTATAAGGATATTTCCAATTCCCCTATATGCAAATATAGTCTCAGTTATAGCTGAACCTGAAAACATAGAAAGAACAGCCCATGTCATTGCAGTAACAACTGGGATTAAAGCATTTCTAAAAGCATGAGAATAAATTACAGTCTTTTCCTTAAGACCCTTTGCCCTAGCTGTTCTTATATAGTCTTCATTTAAAGAATCAAGCATAGAATTTCTTACGTATCTTGAAATGGAAGCCATGGAACCAAAAGTTAGGGTAAGAGTTGGAAGTATTAAATATCTTATCCATTCTCCAAAACTATTATTTCTAGGCATACCATTTGCAGGAAACCATCCTAACCTAAAGGCAAATAAAAATATCAAAAATAAGCCTATAAAAAATGTAGGTAATGATATTCCCACCAAAGTAAATACCTGGAAGAACTTATCAAAGATCCCTCCCTTATGAACAGCCGACCTTATACCTATCAAGACTGAGAGTATAAAAGATATAAGAGTTGAGCCTATATTTAATAAGATTGTATTTCTAAGTGGCTCTGATAAATACTCTTTTACAGGCCTTGTTGATTGAAGTGAATCGCCAAAGTCTCCTTTTAAAGACCTTCCTACCCACATAAAGTATTGTTCTGGTAATGACTTATCATATCCATAGCGTTTTTCTAAATTTTTATATAACTCTTCTTGTTGGGCCTTTGTCATTCTCCCATCTTTAGGCATCATAGCTAAAAGAGGATCTCCAGGCATGGATTTTGATAAAACAAAAACCAATACAGATATAATTATAGCTACAGGAATCAGGTTAATGATTCTTTTTATTATGTATTTTAACATTCTTGTCCCTTCCTTAATGTTTATTAAGTTTACTGCATCAATTATTTTTCAATTTAAATAGTTAAATATAGACATTTTTGAAAAATAAAGACATTTGGAAAAAAACTAATTATAAATTTTAATAAATAAATATAAAAAATCTTCCTTACAATAAACTTACAATATCATAAACAATATAATAATATAAGATGGCTAATTTGTCAATTTAAAAATGATTTATTACTTAATAAAGATTTAAATTTGCTTGTAAAAATCCAATATTTAGAAGCTTATTTGACTATATATGTATATTATTTCTCTAATCTCAATAATAATTGTAGTTTAATTTCAAATAAAATTTATAATACTTTATCTATTTTTTCTTTTTTAAAATTTAAAATATTTAAGACATTATTTTTATAATTAACAAAAATAAGCTATTGCAAAAATGCAATAGCCTAATTTTTATCATTTTTTAGATTTACTTAAGACTCATTTGATTGATTTGACAAGAAACTCCCCATTCTGGTGTTACACCTTCAAATCCTTCAACTCTTGATGAAGCAGCTGAGTGAACTTGATTAGAATAAAGTGGTATTTCTGGTAGATAATCATTATACCATTGTTGGAATTCTTCCCATCTATCTAAGTATTCATCTTTCTTAGATGGATCAGTTTGTCTTAATTTAACTGTTATTTCATCAGCCTTAGGGTCATTTGTTTTAGTTGTGTTGTCATTTCCCTTACTATTGTATTGGTAGTAAGGATCAAATGGTGTACCAAATCCATTTCCCATGTTAAATGCTGTATATTCTGCTGCATCTCCTTCTTTAGGATTATACATATAGTTAAGAAGTGTATTGAAATCTCCTGCTTGAACATTGTATTCAAGACCAACTTGTTTTGCATTGTCTGGTAATTGGTTTGAAAGAAGGGTTGTTATTTCAGATTGTTTTGCACCAAATTGGTTGATTTGTAACTTCTTACCATTTTCATCATATCTGTAATAATCAAAGCTTGATGCATTTGACTTGTATTGTTCTTGAGCTTTTTGAGCATCCCATGGAGTTTTTCCATCTTTTTCAAACTTATAAGGAGAGGCATCAAGTCTCTTATTTGCCTCATCAATGTTTAGAGTATAATTTGTAAGTTTTGACTCAACATCAGCTCCTCTTTCCTTATACATCCATTGGCTTGAACCATACATACCATTTGTTACAACAGCATATCCACCTGCAAAGTTTTGAACGAAGTCATTTCTATCCATTAGGAAAGCTATAGCTTGTCTAACTTCTTTATATTGAGTTGGTCCCCTATCTGTTAGAAACTTTAGACATCCATAACCATTTCTATCATATGATACATAAGATAATTTACCTTCATCAGCAGCTTTTCTCATTTGGTCAATTTTTGAACCATTCATTTCTTGTTCATATATATCAATGTCTCCATTTTTAACAAGATCAACTGCTATTTCTGTATTAATTGCTTGAATTATAACATTTGGAATTGTAGCCTTGTGACCTTCAAAATCTCCTGCATAATTTTCATTTAAAGCAAGTTTAACCATGTTATTTTCAAATGAAACAAATTTGTAAGGTCCACATGTTACAGCTGGTTTTTTCCTATAGTCATTTGCATCAAAAATCATTGCTTGTTCAACTAGCATCTTTGTAGGGTCTATATCTCCACCATTTTCAGCAGCTGACTTTTTATCTTCAAGATTCTTTTTCTTTTCTTCGTGTTCTTTTTTAGCATCAGCATCTTCTTCACCAGCATCTTTAACTTTTTCGTCATAAGCTTCTTGTTCAGCTTTTATTTGTTGGTCAAGAGATTCTATATATGCTTTCTTGTCATCTTCGCTTAATTCATAACCATCTTTAAGAGCAAGTTTAGAACCTTCAACCTTTAAATTTGGTGCTATATAATGGATTGGCCTTGCATTAAATGCCTTTAAGTATTCTTCTTCAAAGTATGGTAAGAAAGATGAATCTATTGTAGCTTCAAATGTATTGTCATCTATCTTCTTTAAACCTACAAATTCATCTGTTTTTCCTTCTCTATAATCATTGTATCCCTTAATAGAGTCTGCTCCTATTTCTGTAGAACCTGTTATAACAGAATAATCTTTTGATGAATGAAGCAAAGATTTAAATAAATAATCATCAACAGTAATTGCTTCACCATCAGACCATTTTAAATCTTTCTTAAGTTTGAAAGTTGTTGTTGATGAGCCATCATCATTTTTAACAGTCTTTGGCTCTTCTTCTAGTACTGTTGGATTCCAATTATATTTTCCGTTCCTATCTTTTATATATGTATCATAGGATGCTGCACCTTGAATTCCCATGAACTCTCTTGCAGTTACATCATTTGTACCATTGTTAAATCCTTGGATAAATTCTCCTCCAATTGAATCCACACCAACAACTAGTGTATTATCATTTGTTTGTGCTTTAAAGTTATCAACCTCAGCATCGCCTTTAGAATTAGATGCAGGTGTGCTTGGTGAATTGGATGCATTATTATCTTTGTTAGAATCATCTTTGTTAGATCCACCACAAGCTGTAAGTGTTAAAGCTAAACCAAAAGCAAAAGCTTGGGAAAAAACTTTTTTTACATTCATTCTTCTATCCTCTTTTCTTTTTTCTTTTTTTGATTTTATATGAATTCATTATAGTTTATATTTATGTTCTTGTCAAATCTTTATTAATTCTTATAATTCCAATTAGAAGAGATAGAAAATAAAAATCACATTTTAGACTTATTTATAATTATTCGTGTTTTTGACACTATCTTTACATAGATTTTACTATAGTTTGGGATTTTATTAAGATAAAACATTAAATCGATTGTATAATATACAAATTTTTTTTAAATCAAATTGATAATTACTTCATTTAAATATTGAAATCCATCTTATTTTATTAATAAAAATTATCTTTTAAATGATTTGGGTAAAAATATAATAAAATAATTAATGGAGGGAGAGATGAACAAGAAAATTATTGTAGCCCTTTCTTTATCTTTAGTGCTCAGTGCTTGTAATGCAAATAACAGCAATAAGATAGTATCTAATAATAAAAGTTTAGAAGTAAGTGATTTAACTAAGAAAAATAAAAATAATCTCGAAGGAGAAAAGAAAAATTCCTCTAATGATGGAAGCAATGTTAATAAGGATAAAGAAAATACTAAATCAAATAAAAAAGACTTCAGTGTAAGTGAATTAAGGGATATCATGGCTAAAGAAGCAGGCTTTGACCAAGATATTATAGACTCTCTTACAGATGAGGATATCAAAAAATATGGGGAAAAAGCAGAAAATCTCAGAAAAAAAACAGGTTTTTGGAATAAGTTAAGCTTTTTCTTAAATGAAGTTGCCAAAGACCATCCAAGTAAAAATAGTGAGTATCCACTTTCTTCAATTATAGATGTAGAAGAAAATTGGGTTTATACCACTGATGACAAAACAGATATGTATACAAATGCTAGAAGATATATAAAAGAGCAAGGTTTTGATGCATCCAATATATCTAATGGAGAGCTTAAAAAACTTTTCTTTGATATTTATGAAAGTAACAAGCTCTCAAGCTATGATGAGCAAATAGATATGGCTACTCAAAAGCTTCAGGAGAAATACGAAGATAAGTCAACAAACGAAGGTACAAAAACTAAAGAAACTTCACAAAATGATAATAATAATACTAAAGATACAAACAAAAATAGCTCTAAAATTAAGGGAGAAGGTATGGGGAAATTTGCCCAAAACAAATCAGACTACGATGAATTTAGAAAACAATTAGTAGCAAATTATGGCTTTGACAAAAATAAGATAAATGACATAACAGATGCTGATATTGACCTTGCAAACTACAGGGCCCAACAAAAATTAGAAGAAACAGGCTTTGGTGATATAGGTCTAATCATAGAAGAGATAGGAAAAATGTATCCAGGCTATTCTACAATGTATCCTGGAAAATAGGATATCTTTCTAAATAATAAAATTTCCTTATATAAAATAATTTGAAATTTTATTGAAAGTATTTTTCTTAATCTAAAAGGTTGTTGTAGAATTAACTCATCATTTTGCAACAACCTTTTATTTCATCTAATTTATATAAATACTTTTATACAATATTTAAAGACAATTTTAACTTGTAAAAAATTATGCTCACTTATAAATAATTACTAAAATAAAATTATTTAGTCTTTAAATGATTTCATTTGATTATATGAGTAATATAGGAAAATAGGAGTAAAAAACTATATAAAAAATAAAAAGATTACTAAGAGATAGAAGATAAATTATATCTAATAAGAAATTTAACAAAAAATCATATAATAATACAAATAACTATATAGGCTATAAAATAGGAATATATACAGCTTAAGACAAATTTTCAACTTATTCAAAGAATTGATAATGATTCTCGTTTTCTTGTGTTTCATATTTTTTATTTTCTATCGTTTTCATTTACTAAAGCAGATTTTTATTTTATCCTATTATTGTAAGTATATTACAACTAAAGATAAAAAAGGATGAATAAAAAATGAAAAAAATACTTAAAAAAGATTATGATTCAATAGTAATCAAAGAAAAAAAGAGAAAAATTGAAGAAAACTAAAAGAAAAAGCTCTCAATTGTATTATTTGAGAGCTTTTTTTCGAATTTATTGCATTTTTTTCATCTCAATTGTGAATTTTTGTAGGATCTTTTTCTCTATCCTTGATACAGTCATTTGTGATATGGATAGTTTTTCTGCTATATCAACTTGGGTGCGTCCTTCATAATATCTTAACTCTAGTATTTCTTTTTCTAGATCGTTTAGTCTTTGGGTTGATTTTTCTATTAAGTCTTTTAGCTCAACTGAGTCAAAGTTTTTATCATCTTTTCCTATCATATCTGAAAGGTCAACTGCATTTTCTCCCTTTTGAACTTGGTATTTCATATCTAAGCTTTGTGGGGAATAAACCTTACTTGCCTCAATTGTTTCTAGTATTGTTTCCTCATCTTCTCCAAGATATGAGGCAATATCTTTTATTGTTGGGGTTCTTTGAAGCTCCTGTGGAAGGATTTTTTTTGCTGTATTTATCTTTTTATAAAGATTTTGTATCCTTCTAGGCACTCTTATAACCCAACCCTTATCTCTAAAATATCTTTTAAGCTCACCCATTATAGTTGGAGTTGCAAATGAAGAGAATTCATATCCTTTTGACGGATCATATCTATCAATTGCATAAATAAGGCCCAGGGATGCCACTTGGTATAGGTCATCTTTTTCAATCCCTTTTCCAACATACTTATTTGAGAGTATATCTACTATATACATATGCTCTTCTATAAGCTCAGCTCTTAGCTTTTTGTCCCCTGTTTTATGAAATTGTTCAAATTTTTCTTTGATTTCTTTCCTTCTTTCCAAAGAAGCCTTAGTTTTTGCCATAATTATTTCTCTTTTGTAAGTATTATTTTATCATCTACAACTTCTACCTTATCAGCTAATTGTTCAAGTATAAGCTTTTGTATTTTTAGATTTTCTTTTTCAATTTCCCTATCTTTTCCACTTACTCTTATTTGGATAAAGCCATCATCTACATGAAATTCTATCTTTATATCCTCATCACTCATTTTGTAATTACAAGCTTCTGATACAACTACTCTTATATCTTCAACTTCTTCTATATCAAAACCTATATCACTTGCAAGGCTTGCTGCTAGTAGTCTTATGGATTTGAGATAGATTGTATTTGGTGGAATCTGTAATTTTATAGTCTCCATTATTCCTCCATATCAAATAAGTTAGTTAAGTCTGTTATTTTAAATAATTTTTTTATATTTTCTTTAGGGTTTATTATTTTTACATATTTTTCTTTTTCTTCTTGGTCTTTGTATATATTTATAAACATACCAAGACCAGTAGAATCTATATAGTCCAGATTTTCTAAGTCTATAACTAAGTTATTGTCAGTATTTTTTAAGGATTTGTCATTAAATTCTACAAAATCTTCTTTTGAGTATACATCTAAATCACCCTTAAGTTTTACCAGTAAAAAGTCATCTCTTTCTTCTATACTTGTATCAAACATTTTTAATCCTCACTAGTTTCCTCATAATATTTGGTAACAGAAACAATACAATCATCTGTATTTTCTAGGTTTTTAAGCTTTACTCCAAGAGTATTTCTACCACTAGTTGATATATCTCTTGCTGAAATTCTTATAATGTCACCCTTTAGGGACACCATCATTATATCATCATCTAAGTTTGCTGGAAGTGTTGCTACAAGATTTCCTGTTTTTTCATTTACCTTATGGCATTTCACTCCCTTTCCACCCCTATTTTGATTTTTAAAGTTATTAAATGAGGTCTTTTTACCAAAACCATTTTCAGTTACTACTACAAGATATACCTCATCATTTAGGGTATTCATGGATACTACCTGATCATCCTCAGAAAGATTTATTGCCCTTACTCCACGGGCAGCTCTTCCCATTGACCTAATTTCAGATGAGCTAAATTTGATGGCCATTCCCTTTTGAGTTGATACAATTATATCACACTCACTATCTATTTGACTAACTGATACAAGTCTATCACCATCTTCAAGAGATATGGCTATAATTCCATTTCTTTGAATATTTTGGAAAAGTTCTGCATCAGTTTTTTTGATTTTTCCATTAGCTGTTTGAAAGACTAATTGGCTAACTTCATCTAGGTGGGATAGTTCCATTATATCTGTAATTTTTTCATTTGTTTCAAGACTTATTAGATTTATTATAGCTTGACCCCTAGATTGCCTACTTCCTTCAGGTATTTCATAGGCTTTAAGTGAGTATACCCTACCAAGGTTTGTAAAGCAAAGTAGGGACTCATGAGTATTTGTAGTCATAATTTTTTGAATAAAGTCATTTTCCTTGGTGTTTCCAGCAGAAATTCCCTTTCCACCCCTATTTTGTACTCTATAGGTATTTATAGGAAGTCTTTTTATATAACCATCATGAGTTAAAGAGATAAGGACATCTTCTCTTTCTATAAGCTCTTCTACATCAAATTCTCCCACATCCGGAACAATTTTTGTCCTTCTCTCATCTGAAAATTTTTCTTTAATTTCACTCATTTCATCGATTATTACACCAACAAGTTTTCCCTCATCACTTAATATTGCTGTAAGGTAGGTGATTTTTTCTTCAAGTTCCTTATCTTCAGCTTGGAGTTTTTCAATTTCAAGTCCTGATAGCCTTTTAAGTTGCATATCAAGAATAGCTTGACTTTGAAGCTCTGTTAGACCAAATTTTTCATTAAAGATTTTCTTAATCTCATCATTGTCATAGGATGATCTAATTATTTTTATAATTTCATCGATATTGTCGATTGCTATTATTAAACCTTCTACTATATGTTTTCTCTTTTGTGCCTTATCTAGATCAAAAATTGTTCTTCTTCTTACAACATCTTTTTGGTGAGCTATATAGTATTTTATAAGCTCTTTTAAGTTAAGTATTTTAGGAACTCCATCAACTAAGGCAAGGTTTATAATGCCAAAAGTTGTCTCAAGTTGGGTTTGCTTATAGAGGTTGTTTAGGACTATATTGGCGTTAGCATCTCTTTTTACCTCGATTACTATACGCATTCCCTTCCTATCTGACTCATCTCTTATATCAGATATACCTTCAAGTTTTTTATCTTTTACATATTCAGCTATTTTTTTTATTAATTTTGCCTTATTTACTTGATAAGGTATTTCTGTAACTATAATTCTTTCCCTATTTTTCTTAAAATGTTCAATGTTTGCTACAGCACGAAGTTTAAGTTTTCCTCTTCCTGTATTATATGCTTTTTTTATTCCTGTCTTTCCCAATATTTGAGCTCCTGTAGGAAAGTCAGGTCCCTTGATAATATTTGCAAGTTTTTTTATTGATATTTCAGGATCTTTCATATAAGCTATACAAGCATCAATTGAGTCTCCAAGGTTATGTGGAGCCATATTAGTTGCCATACCTACTGCTATACCATTTGATCCATTAACTATAAGGTTTGGAAATCTTGATGGAAGGACTGTTGGCTCCTTTTCCTCTTCATCAAAGTTTGGCATAAAGTCAACTGTATCCTTATTGATATCTCTTAGCATTTCCTTTGCAATCTTACTCATCTTTACTTCAGTATAACGCATAGCTGCTGCATCATCACCATCTACTGAACCAAAGTTACCTTGACCACTTGCTAGAGGATACCTTGTTGAAAAATCTTGGGCAAGCCTTACTAGAGCATCATAGATTGCACTATCTCCATGAGGGTGGTACTTACCCATTACCTCACCTACAACTCTTGCTGACTTACGAGTTGGTTTACTTGGATCAAGTCCAAGTCCTTCCATTCCGTATAATATTCTTCTATGAACAGGCTTAAGCCCATCTCTAACATCAGGTAAGGCTCTTGAAACTATAACTGACATGGAATATTCCAAGTAAGAATTTTTCATTTGATTTTCAAGATCTACCTCGATTATATTTTGAAATCTATCTTCTGTCATGAATCCTCCTATACATCTAAATTTTCAACATATTGGGCGTTTTCTTCAATAAATTCACGTCTTGGTTCTACTTTTTCACCCATTAACATTGAAAATGTTGCATCTGTTGACATTTGTGAGTCTTCTTTCTCATATACTTGCAGTAAGACCCTATGCTCTGGATCCATGGTTGTCTCCCACAATTGGTCAGCATTCATCTCACCAAGACCCTTATATCTTTGAATCTTGTAATTGTCTGTATTCCAAGATTTTACTATCTCTTCTAATTCCTTATCTGTATAGCAATATCTTTCATTTTTACCACTTGACACCTTATAAAGTGGTGGTTGGGCTATAAATACATGACCTTCATCTATTAAAGGCTTCATATACCTATAGAAAAATGTAAGTAGAAGTGTTCTTATGTGAGCACCGTCTACATCGGCATCCGTCATTATTATTATCTTTCCATAACGAAGTTTTGATAGGTCAAATTCTTTTCCTATTCCTGTTCCAAAGGCTGTAATCATTGATTTTATTTCTTCATAATTTAATATTCTATCAAGATTTGCCTTCTCTACATTCATTATTTTTCCTCTTAAAGGAAGGATAGCTTGAATCCTATTATCACGTCCCCCCTTAGCAGAACCTCCCGCAGAGTTACCTTCTACTATAAAAATTTCATTTTCACCTAAATCTGTAGATTGGCAATCAGCAAGCTTTCCTGGAAGAGTTGTTGAATCTAGGATACTTCTTTTACGTGTTAAATCTCTCGCCTTTCTCGCAGCCTCTCTTGCCCTTCTTGATGCAAGAGCCTTTTGAATAATTTGTTTTGCAATTTTAGGATTTTCTTCAAGAAAATTTCCCATATGTTCTGAAAAGAAAGCGTCTACTGCTCCTCTTACCTCACCATTTCCAAGTTTTCCCTTAGTTTGGCCTTCGAATTGAGGTTCAGTTATTTTTACAGATATTATAGCTGTAATTCCCTCTCTTGCATCTTCACCTTGGAGGTTATCTTCGTTTTCTTTAAGTAATTTATATTTTCTTGCATAGTCGTTTATACTTCTTGTAAGAGCTGACCTGAAGCCTGAAAGGTGGGTTCCACCTTCTATTGTGTAGATATTGTTTGCAAAAGATAGGATATTTTCACTATATCCATCTGTATATTGGAAGGCTATCTCAACTTCTGTTGATTCTTGCATACCTTCAAAATATGGAATTTCTTCAAAAATTGGTGTTTTATTCCTATTAAGGTATTCTACAAATTCCTTGATTCCACCATCATATTTAAACTCTACAGTCTTATCTTCTCTCCTATCTTCAAAAATAAGCCTTACTGACTTGTTTAAAAAGGCCATTTCCCTAAATCTATCTGCTAGGGTTTTATTGTCATAGACTGTTGTATCAAAAATTTCTCCATCTGCTTTAAAACTAATCTTTGTTCCAGTTTCTTTTGTATCTCCAATTATCTCAAGATCACTTGTTGCCTTTCCTCTTTCAAATGTCATCCTAAAGATATGACCTTCTCTTTTTACCTCAGCTATTAGATATTCACTTAGGGCATTTACTACGGAAACACCTACACCATGAAGACCTCCTGATACCTTATAGGCCTTATCATCAAACTTACCCCCAGCATGAAGAACTGTAAGTACTGTTTCAAGTGTTGATTTACCTGTTTCAGGGTGTTTTTCTATTGGTATACCAGAACCATCATCTTCTACTGTTACTATATTGTCCTTATCTATGGTTATTTTTATATAGTCACAGCGACCTGCCAAAGCCTCGTCTACTGAGTTATCTACAACCTCATATACTAAATGGTGCAGTCCTCTCTCGCTAGTTGATCCTATATACATTCCAGGTCTAAGTCTTACAGGCTCAAGCCCCTTCAAGACCCTAATATTGGACGCATTATATTGTGAATTTTCCATAAATTTCCTTTCTATTTAAGGATATGGCCATCTTTTATTTTTCTTATCTTTGACCTATCAACTATATCAAGACTCTTGGTATTAGTTGCTGTGATTATTGTTTGAAATCTTCCTAAATTTTCCAACAAAAAACTAGACCTTTTTTCATCTAGTTCTGAAAAAACATCATCAAATAAGATAATTGCCTTATCCTGGCTAGTATTTTCTATTAAACTTACATTTGCAAGCTTTATATTTAAGATTGCTGAACGTTGCTGGCCTTGTGAGCCATATTTTTTTGTATCCTTACCATTAATTATTATATCAATTTCATCTCTTTGGCTTCCAGATGAAGTTCTAAAGTATTTTAAATCATCAATTAGCCTTTGCTTAAACTTTGACTTGTACTCATCAAGAGAATCTGCTTTAATCTCAGGCTTATATACAATATGTAAATCTTCCCTACCATATGTTAAAAGCTCATGTTTTTTATTTGCATACTTGTCTATAAGGGCTATATATTTTTTCCTATATTGGTATATTTTGTAATTTAGCCTAATAATCTGCTCGTCATAGGCTAATAATTGATTTTTAAAAAACTTAGATTTTTGGTTTTTAAGGATTTTATTCCTATTTAAAAGAACTTTATCAAAGTCTCTTTTTATGCCCTTATAGGAAAAGTCCACGCTTATTATTATATCATCAATTAACTTTCTTCTAAAATTTGGTCCATCTTTTATTATAGTCAAATCTTCTGGAGTAAATAAAACAATCTTAAAAAGTGACTTTAAATCAGATGTTTTATCATATTTTATATCATTTACAAAAATATCCTTACTTGACTTATTTGCCTTAATATAGACATTTTTAAAGGATTTTCCCTTTCTTATTACTCCATCAAGAACCATCTCTTTTTCAGAAAACATTATAAGTTCCCTATCCCTATTTGCCTTAAAAGACTTGGCATTAGCTAAGTAAAAAATTGATTCTAAAAGGTTGGTCTTTCCCTGGGCATTATCTCCCAAAAAGATATTTATATTTTCATTAAATTCTATTTTTTGATAAAGATAGTTTCTAAACTTATTTAGTTCTAAACTCTTAATCCACATCAGATTAAACTTATATGAAATTCATCATTAAAGATTATTTCATCACCTTTTCTAAGTTTTTTACCAGCTTCATAAAAAACTTCTTTATTTACTACTATACCTATTTCTTTTATCATATGTTTAGCCATACCACCTGATGAGGCTATATCTAATGCCTTTAAAAGATCCTTGGCTGTGATAAGATTTGTTTGAAATTCTATATCAATCATAATTTCCCCTATTCTGCAAGCCTTACTGGTAGAGCTAGATATGTGAATTCTTCACCTTCATTTTTTGAATCATTAGGATATATGATACATGGATTTAGTGATGATTTTAAGTTCATCCTTATAGTATCTGTATCACAAGCCTTAACTCCTTCTAGAAGGTATCTTGCATTAAAAGCAATCTTTACATCATCTCCTTCTTTTTCTATATGAACGACTTCTTTTAAGTCTCCTATTTCAGAGTTTGATTCTATCTTACATACATCTTCTTCAAGACTTATCTTAATTAAGTTTGCTCTTTGGGTGTTATTTAATAATTGGGCTCTTTCAAGGGCGTTAATAAGTTCAATCCTATTGACTATAACTGTAGTTGTAGATATATCTGCAATTATATTTGTATAGTCTATATAGTTTTTATCTATTACTTTGCAATACATTGTAGTGTCCCCTGATTCAAAAATTATATCCTTATCATCCTTATAGATTTGAGTCTTTGTTTCATCATCAATAATTCTTGTCCATTCAGATATTGACTTTCTTGGAATAATTAGTCTTGAATTATCCATTGAACCAGGGTAGTCAAGCTTGATTTTCTTAAGGGCTACCCTATATCCATCAAGGGCTACAAAGTTTAAATATCCTTGCTTTAGTTCAAATAGTATACCAGTAAGGGCTAGCTTGGTTTCATCAATACTTGTAGCAAACTCAGTTTGAGATATAGATCTTTTTAGCTTATCATTTTCAATTTCTAAATAGTCTACACTAGGTACTTTTAATTCCTTTTTATCGTAGTAGTCAAAGGCAAGAATATTGAAATTTGATCCATTACACCTAATATTAATTTTTGAATCTTCAAGGGTAATCCTTACAGTAGAATCTGGAAGTTTTCTAATAATATTAGAGATTATAGTGGCATTTATAGCCATTTCTCCTTCTTCTATGACATTAACTTTAAGTTTTGTTCTTATAGATATTTCTCCATCAGATGAACTTAGGATAAGAGTATCATCTTTAGCTTCAAAGTATATTAATTCATGTATCTGTATATTGGTCTTTCTTGATACAGCCTTTAAGGCTATGGAGATTTTATTTGATAATTCTTTTTGTCTTACTTCAATTTTCATAATGGCTCCTAAAATATTATATAAACTTAGTAGTATTAGTAATAGGTTTTGTGGGTATGTGGATAAGTATTGCTAAGGCTTAAATTAAAATGAAAAAGCCAAATGATAAAATTTGGATAAGTTTTTATATCTTATCCACTTATCAACATTTTCCACAGCTATTATTTTTTCTTATTTAATAGTTTTTTTATAAACATACTTATCATCATACTTATCAACAAATTGTGGATAACTATGATTTTATTTCTTTTTTTATTTCTTCTATTTCCGATCTAAAATCTTGGTCTTCTTCTATCATGGATTCTATCTTTTCATATCCGTGCATAACGGTTGAATGATCCCTATTAAATTCATTGGCAACACTTACCAGTGATACTGATAACATATCCCTACATAAATACATAGCAATTTGCCTTGGCATTACAAATTCCCTTTTTCGAGACTTTCCCTTCAAGTCTTGAAGTTTTATATGGTATCTATCTGCTACAATCTGTTGAATATCTTCTGCTGTAATTCTTTTACTTTTGACATGGACTCTTGATGAAACTCCAAGTCTTGCATCATCAAGGGTTACATAGGAGCGGTTATTTGATTTAGAGCAGGCAATAGAAGTTGCAAGTGCACCTTCTAAATCTCTTATATTTGTTTCAATATTTTCTGCTATATATTCTAATATTTCATAGTCTACTACAGCTCCCAGTTCATCTTGTTTTTTTTGCAAAATTGCAACTCTAGTTTCAAAATCTGGTTTTGAAATGTCAACTATAATGCCCCAACCAAACCTTGAAACTAATCTTTCTTCTAAGTGTTTAATCTCCTTTGGTGGCCTATCTGATGATATTACTATTTGCTTTCCTTGGTTATAAAGATCTTCAAAGGTATGGAAAAACTCTTCTTGTGTTCCAGTCTTATTTGCTATAAATTGAATATCATCTATCAAAAGCATATCAACTGAACGATATTTTTTTCTAAATTCTTCATTGGTATTGTTTCTAACAGCTGAGATCATTTCATTTGTAAATTTCTCACTTGATAGATACATTACATAACAATCATCTCTTTTATCTAGAATTTTATGGGCTATAGCTTGCATTAAGTGAGTCTTGCCAAGACCAGATGCTCCATATATAAAAAGAGGATTATAGACTCTTGAAACCTTGTAATTTGCCATGTTTTCTGCCACTGACTGACTTGCTGCAAGGGCTAATTGATTAGACTTACCTTGAACAAAATTTTCAAAAATATTAGTTTTTTCTAAAAGTGGCTTAGGATACTTATTTACATCATTTATAAGCAATTGTCCATTATTATCAGTTGACTTACCTAATGATAAGATTTTTTCATAATCATCGCTATCTTTAGCTATAATTTCAAGCTTATAATTAGTATTTCTTTCATTATTTATCTTATTAAGAATTTCCTGCATTTGGGGAACCCATATTTGGTCAAAGATGAATTTAAGTTCTTTTTTTGGTATTTCTAAATAGATAATATCATTGAATTCATTTAAAGGCTTTAAGATACTTATCCATGTATCATACTGTGCCTTATCAGGAACATTAGCCTTCATCTTTTCTTTTAATTCATTACTTATGTATTCTAGATTCATTATTATCTCTCATTCTCCTTAGAATTTTATCCACATTTAATTCTGCCTTAAATTTCAGGAATTAAAATAAAATTATGGACTTATCCACAAAATTGGGATAATATGTGGATAAGTTTTTAGTGGATATTAAAAATGCCTTGTACTACGGATTTTAGACAAGAATTTTTAAATTTAAAAATAGAATTTATGGATTTATCCACAAAATCATATCAAAAACTTAAGAAAATTAGACTTATCTATATCTTTTACACAAGAGATTATACATTAATTTAGCCATTTTGTAAAGTTATCCACAACTTGTTGATAAGTTGGGGATAAGTTAAAAAATCATTTTATTTAGAAATATTAAATCCTGTGGATATTGTGGATATCTTGGAAAAATATTAAAATTATTAAATAAGAAAATTGCTATATCCTAACTTTAACAAGTTCATATAAAATCTTTTTTAAAAAAATTTATATTTTTACACTTAAAAATTAACTTAATATCTTGTGGATAAAATATAAATAAAAAAAGATATCCACAAATGCGTATTAATGCAAAATCATTACATAAATGAATATAAACTAATAGGATATTTTTGTATATTTGTTTTATATAATTATAATTATTTTAGTAAACTAAGTTGTAAGCTGCATTACTTACTAATAAATTTTCATAGAAAACTTAAGTTTAGATGGAAAATAATTTTTAAATTAAGCATTTATAATCATTTATGTATAGATTTTTCGACTTTAGTAAAACTTAAATTTATAATAAAACTTTTAATTTTTAAATTTTTATCTAGCAGTATAAAAAAATCAAATAAATTGTCTATTTTTTTAGGTTAAAGCCTTGACTTTTACCCTTTATTTCCATATAATTAAAGACAGCGTAAAATAATAGGAGGTGATAATATGAAGAGAACTTATCAACCAAATAGAAGAAAAAGAAAAAAAGACCATGGCTTTAGAAAAAGAATGTCAACTCCCGCTGGAAGAAGAGTATTAAAATCCAGAAGAAAAAAGGGTAGAAAGAAATTATCTGCATAATAAAAAAGCTGCGGCTTTTTTATATTGTGGATAAGGGACATTAATTCCTATGGAAAAACAATTTACTTTAAGAAAGAACGAAGATTTTAAAAGAGTTTATAAGAAATCCAAGCACTATTATAATAGGGATTTTACAGTTTTAGTCAAAAATAACGGAGTAAATAGACCAAGAATTGGTTTTTCTATTTCTAAAAAGGTAGGCAAGGCCCACCAAAGAAATAAGTTAAAAAGAAGACTTAGGTCTATTGTTTACAATAATTATAGATATATAAACAACGTTGATATAATTATTATACCAAAAAAACATACCACAGATTTTACTTATGATAAGCTTAAATCTTCTTTAGGTCACGTATTAAATAAGGCCTTTAAGGAAAAGAAAATAAATTATGTTAAATAAGCTTTTTTTAAAAATAATTAGATTTTATCAATTGTTTATTTCTCCATTCTTAGGCTCGGGTAAATGTAAATATTATCCTACTTGTAGCCAATATGCTATTGACTGTTTTAAGAAGTACAATTTTTTAAAAGCCTTAGTTAAGGCTTGTTGGAGAATTCTAAGGTGTAATCCTTTTTCTAAGGGAGGGTACGATCCGGCCTAGCAATTGATTTATAATTCAATTCAGAGATTGGAGAAAAAAATGTTAAATTTTATAGCACAACTACTTGGTAGTTTGATGAAATTAATCTATGAAACTTTGGTAAATAACTTTACAGAACCAGAGAGTATGAGCTTTTATGCCATATCAATTATAATTATGACAGCATTGGTATCACTTATAACCATACCAATGACTATGAATCAGCAAAAACAAGCTGCGAAATCATCAGAAATGCAACCCAAAATCGAAGAGATTAAGAAAAAATACTCTTATGATCCTCAAATTATGCAACAAAAGATGCAAGAGTTTTACAAGCAAGAGGGAGTAGGACCAGGACTTTCCTCATGTTTAGTTATGATTTTCCAGCTTTTAATACTTTTATCCCTCTATAGGGTTATACAAAATCCTGACAAGTTTGTATTTGATGGGGGACTTCATGCAATAAGAAACGACTTTTTATGGGTTCCAAGCCTATCTAAAGCGGATCCACTATTTTATGGGCTTCCACTTCTAACAAGTATAAGTCAGCTTTTAGTTCAACTTTTTACTATGAAAACATCACCTGCAACCAATGCCCAAGCTCCAGGAATGGGTTCTATGAATACAATGCTTATGGTAATGCCAATTATGTATTATTTTATATTTAGGGGCCTTCCAGCAGGTCTTCCACTTTATTGGACAACAAGTTCTATAGCAAGGCTTGTAATTTTAGGTGGCCAATACTTAATAGGACTTAGAAAAAGAGATGAAGAGGTAGAAAATGAAAAGATCAATAATAAGAACAGCAAAAACTAAAGATGAAGCTATAAATGAAGCTTTAAAAGAGATAAATAAGACTAGAGATGAGGTATCTATCGAAATAATCGAAGAAGAGTCTAGTGGATTTTTGGGTCTTATTGGTCAAAAGGATGCTGTTGTAAAGATTTCCTATGATCAAGATTTAGATGAAGGTATCGATGATCTTATGAAAGAAATTGAAGAAGATAGCAAAAAATCTCTTAGAGAAAACTTTGATGTAACAGCCTTATCAAGAGAAATTACAAATGAGGAAAGTTCTAAAGAAGATGAAGAAGTTTTAGAAGAAAAAAGCATAGATAAAAAATCTAATCAAGATGAAAGATTAGATGAAGCAAATATTGTTGAAGAAGATGAGTTAAATACTGATGTAGAGCTTTACTATAAGGCGAAAGATCTACTTGAGAAAATTCTTTATAATATGCATTTTGAAGATATAAAAGTCATAGGAAATCTTGAAGATAATATTATTAAGCTTGATGCAAAAATTGACCCTAAAGATACTGGAATTGTTATAGGAAGATTAGGAAAGACTCTTGAAAGTATAGAAACTATTATAAGAAAGATAATAAATACTAGGGAGAATAATCTAAAGCTTAATATTGATATAAATAACTACAAAAAAAGACGAGATGAAAAAATTATTGACTTGGCTGATAAAGCTTGTAAGAAGGTTTTGAAAACTAGAAAGCCTTGGAATCTAAAATATATGAATTCATATGAAAGAAGACTTGCTCATGAGCAAATAGGAAAATATGATAAGTTGGATTCCCACTCTGAAGGAGAAGAACCAAGAAGATATGTTGTAGTTGATTACAAAATTGACTAGTTAAAAGATGTTTCACGTGAAACATCTTTTTTAATGGAAATAATTAATGTATAATACTATAGTATAATAAGAGATGTTTATGTCAAAGGTAAACAATCGTTATAGAAAGGAAGAATTATGAGTGAATCTACAATAGCAGCAATTTCAACACCACAAGGTAGTGGTGGTATATCTATAGTTCGTATGAGTGGCGGTAGTTCTTTTGACATTATAAAAAGGATCTTTAAGCCATTTAATAAGAGGGAACTTGATAGGATTAAGGACAATAGAATGATGCGTTATGGTCATATAGAAAAAGATGGCCGAGTATATGATGAAGTTATGGTAAACTTCATGAAAGGACCAAATACTTATACTAGAGAGGATATTTGTGAGATAAATTGTCATGGATCTATGATTTCTGTAAAAGATATATTAAATCTTTTACTAGATGAGGGGTGTGATTTAGCAGAACCTGGTGAGTTTACTAAAAGAGCTTTTTTAAATGGAAGGATAGATTTATCTCAAGCTGAGGCAGTTCTTGATATTATAAATTCAACTAATGAATTATCTCAAAAACAAGGATTAAAGCAATTATCAGGATTATTAAGAGAAAAAATAGAAGATATAAGGGACATCCAGTTGGAGGCCTTATCAAGGATTGAGTATTCCATTAATTTTACAGAAGATGGGCAAGATCTTCCCTTAGATGATATAATATCTTATGTAGAAAGGGCTAATGATGAAATTAAAAAGCTTTTATCAACAGCTAATAAGGGCAAGCTCATAAAAGATGGAATAGAGACAACAATAATAGGAAAACCTAATGTAGGCAAGTCATCTCTATTAAATGTCCTATTGAATGAAAATAGAGCAATAGTTACAGATATACCTGGAACTACAAGAGATTCTATAACTGAGTATATAAATTTAGGAAATCTGACCTTAAAAATAAATGATACGGCTGGAATTAGAGAAACTGAAGATAAGGTTGAAAAAATAGGAGTTGAAAGGTCAAGGGAGCTTGCAGAAGATGCAGATTTAGTTATAGCAATATTTGATAGGTCTAGAGACTTTGATCAAGAGGATAAGATTATACTTGATATTATAGAGAATAAAAATGCTATCATTATTTTAAATAAATTAGATTTAGATTCAAAGATTAAAAAAGAAGACTTAGGTAACAATTTTAAGGTTATTGAAACTTCTATGATAAGCAGGGATGGGATAGATAAGCTTGAAGAGGCTATCTTTGAAATATTTAATACTAAGGACTTAAATAAAGAATCATTTATTATTACAAACCTACGCCATGAAAGATTATTAAATTTAGCAAAAGAAAAGATAGAAAATGCCCTTAAGGATATAAAGTCCCAAGTTCCTATCGATTGTGTAGAGGTTGATTTAAGAAGTGCATATGATGACTTGGGTCTTATAATTGGAGAAACTGTTTCAGATGAGATAATGGATAAAGTATTTAGGGAGTTTTGTGTTGGAAAATAAGATGAAAAAATATATAGACCAATCCTATGATGTAGTAGTAATAGGGGCAGGTCATGCAGGTTGTGAGGCTTCTCTTGCAAGTGCAAGACTTGGTTTTAAAACCTTGGTTTTGACAACAAGTATGGAGTCTGTAGCAGATATGCCATGTAATCCAAATATAGGAGGAACTGGAAAAGGACATATTGTAAGAGAGATAGATGCTTTAGGTGGTGAGATGGCATTAAACATAGATAAGACCTTTATACAATCAAGGATGCTAAATACCTCAAAAGGTCCCGCAGTTCATTCTTTAAGGGTTCAAGCTGATAAGATAAAATACCACCAAGAGATGAAAAAAACTCTTGAAAGGCAAGAAAATCTTGACTTATTTGAACAAGAAGTTGATAAGATTAACATAGAAGATGGAAAGGTTAAAAGTGTAGAAACAGTACAAGGGGCAATTTTTCCTACTAAAGCTGTTGTAGTTTGCACAGGAACCTATCTTAATGGAAAAATTCTTATGGGAGATTATCAAAAAACATCAGGTCCTCATGGACTTTCAGCAGCTACATTTTTATCAGATAGTCTAGAAGAGTTAGGTTTCAATCTTAGACGCTTCAAGACGGGAACACCTGCAAGGGTTGATATTAAGACAATAGACTTATCACAAACAGAAGTTCAAAAAGGAGACGAAAATGTAGTAGCCTTCTCCTTTATGAATGAAGATAAAGACTTTTCAGATAAAAAACAGGAAAATTGTTACCTAACTTATACAACAAATGAAACTAAAGAAATAATCATGGCAAACCTTCATAAATCACCTATGTATGGGGGATTAGTAAAAGGAGTTGGTCCTAGATATTGCCCATCTATTGAAGATAAAATGGTAAGATTTCCAGATAGGGATATCCACCAAGTTTTCATAGAACCAGAAAGCCTATCAACAGATGAGGTCTATATCCAAGGTGTATCATCAACTCTTCCTCAAGAAGTGCAAAGAGAATTCTATAAAACTATAAGGGGAATGGAAAATGCAAGGATTATGAGACCAGCCTATGGTATAGAATATGACTGCCTTGATTCAACAGATTTAAAGAGAAGTCTTGAGTCAAAAAATGTAGAAAACTTATTTTTTGCAGGACAAATTAATGGTTCATCAGGTTATGAAGAAGCAGCAGGTCAGGGTTTAATAGCAGGAATTAATGCAAGCCTTAAAATTAAAGGAGAAGATCCACTTATACTCGATAGGTCGGATGCTTATATAGGAGTTTTAATAGATGATCTTGTAACAAAAGGAACTAATGAACCTTATAGGATGATGACATCAAGATGTGAATATAGACTTACTATGAGACAAGATAATGCAGACTTTAGACTAACAGAAATTGGACACAAGATAGGACTTGTATCAGATGAACGTTTTGAGAAAATGCTAAGAAAAAGAGAAAATATAGAAAAAGAAATCAATAGGCTAAAAGGGGTTATGATAAGTCCAAACAAGAAGAATAATGAAATATTAGAATCTATTGGAACAAGTCCACTTAAAACAGGATATAGCTTATTCGATCTTATAAAAAGACCAGAGCTTACTTATGAGCTTGTCAAAGTACTTGACCCTGATAGACCAGAGCTTCCAAAATTTCAACAAATTCAAGTTCAAACAGAGATCAAATATCAAGGCTACATTAAAAAACAAATGGCTGATATAGACAAGTTTAAAAAACTTGAAAATAAAAAACTCCCACAAAATATAGACTATTTTACTATAAAAGGACTAAAGAAAGAATCATCAGAAAAACTTAATGATATAAGACCAGATTCCATAGGACAAGCCTCAAGAATATCTGGAGTAAGTCCTGCTGATATAAATGTTTTACTAATAAGACTAAAGGCAGGTGATTTAGATGGATAAGTTTAAAAAATATGAAGAAATGCTAATAGAGACAAATAAGAAATTCAACCTAACCACCATAGTTGATTCTAGCCAGATTAAAGTAAAGCACTTTGACGACTCCTTAACCATTGAGAAATATATAAATAAGGGAATGAAAGTTCTAGATATAGGTTCAGGAGCAGGATTTCCAGGGATTCCTCTTAGGATAAAAAAAGAATTTGACTTAACCCTCATAGATTCAGTAAATAAAAAAGTAGGCTTTATGAATGAGGTAATAGAGGAATTAGGTTTAAAAAATACTAGAGCTATTCATACAAGAGCAGAAGATTATGCTAAAAATAATAGGGAAAAGTTTGATATGGTAGTATCAAGGGCAGTAGCAAAACTATCAACCCTTTTGGAATATGCCTTACCATTTCTAAAAGTAGGGGGAATTTTTATAGCAATGAAAGGTCCTAAGGCAGAAGAAGAATTAAATGAAGCCGAAAATGCTCTTAAAATCTTAGGAGGAGAGTTAATAAATATAGACACAATAGACCTTAATGGAAACACAAGAAAAAATATACTAATAAAAAAAGTAAGGTCAACAAAAATAAAATATCCGAGGGCAAAAAACTTGCCAAAGAAGAATCCTCTTTGATATTCATTAATATCTTAAGATTATTTTTTGATTTTAATCATAAGGCTTTAGAACATATTTTGTTTTAAGGTCTTTTTTATTTTTTATGTGTTTAATTAAGATAATTAGTAATAAGTCACTTCATTTAATTGGAAAGTTTAGATATTGTTTTTATTAAGGTAAATTACTATAACTTTAATAAAATCTCATTGTTTTGTTGTATTATTAATAATATTATATTTACTTTTATTCTTCGCCTAATGTTGAGACAAACTAAGGGGCTCTTGCTTAAGTAGTAAATTATAATAAATAAGATTATACATTATTATTTGTATCATAATTAATTATAATAACAAGTACGTAATAATTAATTTGAAGAATTAAATTAATTGAAGTGATTTTTAGGATATAAAAAATAATCTAAGAGAGTATAATAAAAAAGAATTACTGCTGATATGTAAGAAATGTTTCATGTGAAACATTTAATATTGAAAACTTATCTTGATATTGTTATACTATTTAAAGAGAAAAGAGGTTTTATGAAAGCACAAATTTTTTCAGTTGGAACAGAAATATTACTTGGAAATATTACCGATACTAATTCAAAGTATATAGCACAAAGATTAAGTGAGTTTGGAATAGATTTATACAAGATGGTAACTGTTGGAGATAATTTTGACAGGTTATTAAAAGAACTTAAAAATGCTATTGGTAAAGTTGATTATATTTTTATTACAGGAGGGCTGGGACCTACTGAAGATGATATAAGTAAAGAAGTAGCGATCAGGGCAAGTGGTAAGGAAGATAAGGTAGTTATAGATGAGGAAAGTAAAAAGAAACTTGACTCATATTTTAAGTCAAATGAAAGGGCCCTTAGTGTGAATATAAAGCAGGCAAAATTTCCTAAAGATGCTATTATTCTTCCAAATGATATAGGTACAGCACCAGGTTGTATTATTGATTGTGATAATAAGAGCAAAATAGTTCTTATGCCGGGGCCACCTCAAGAGATGAAATATATGTTTGAAAATAAATTACTTAAATATATAAAAAAAGAAGCGGTTATTAAGTCAAAGACTTTAAGAATTGCACTTTTGGGAGAATGGGATATGGCAAGTAGGATAGATCTTCATTCTACAAATCCAACCATAAGTCCTTATTTTGATGATGAGGGAGGATTTTTAAGAATAAGTGCAAAGGCAGAAAGTGATGATAAAGCTCTTATCTTACTTGATGAAAAGGAAAAGGAAGTAAGGGAAGTTTTTGGTCCACTATTATTGTCAGATGATGGAAAGAGAAAAGAAGAAACCCTTATAGATTTATTAAAAGAGAGAAAAGAGAAAGTATCTTGTGCTGAGTCTATTACAGGAGGAATGGTGGCGTCATCTATTATAGATATAGCTGGTGCAAGTGACGTAATAGAAGAGTCCTATGTGACCTACTCTGATAGGACTAAAGAAAAAATCTTGAATGTTTCATATGAAACATTAAGAAAATATTCTGCAGTCAGCAAGGAATGTGCATATGAGATGCTCGATGGTCTGTATGATAGGACAAAATCAGCATTATGTATAATAACTACAGGCTATGCTCACAAAGGAGAAGCTTTTATAGGTGTAAAATATAAGGATAAAAAGTTTGTTAGAGAATTTAAGTTCTCTGCAAGTAGGAATAAGGCTAGGCGTTGGACTAAAAATAGGGCCATGGACCTTTCCATATTAATAATGAGAGGTATGTATGAAGACAATTTCGATATTTAATCAAAAGGGTGGTGTAGGAAAGACTACTACAGTGGTAAATCTTGCCACTGCCCTTTCAAAATTAGGAAAAAAGATTCTGGTAATAGATTTTGACCCTCAGGCAAATACTACAACAGGTTTGGGTCTTGATAAATCTAAGGTAGAGAAGTCTATATACAAGATGTTTTATGAAGAAGATTCATTTGAAAATTACATAGTAAAAACAGAAGATGGTGCTTATCTTATTCCAAGTGAAAATGCCCTTTCTGGTCTTGAAGTGGAATTGGTTTCTTTAGATGAGAGAGAAAGACTCACTATGCTTAGTTCTATTATAAAAGAAATAGGAGATGATTTTGATCTTATAATTATAGACTGCCCACCATCTCTTGGACTTTTATCTTTAAATGCTCTTGTAGCAAGTGATTCCATAATAATACCAATTCAAACAGAATATTATGCCCTAGAAGGGGTAAGTGAGCTTATGAATACCTATAAGTCTATAAAAAGTTCTGTAAAAGAAGATCTTGAAATTGAAGGGGTTCTTTTATGTATGTTTGATGGAAGGTGTAAGCTTTCATATGAGGTTGTAGAAGAAGTAAAATCATATTTTAAGTCCAAGGTCTTTAAGACTATGATTCCTAGAAATATAAAACTTGCCGAAGCACCTTCTTATGGGAAGTCAGTAATTGTTTATGATGAGAAATCAAAGGGAGCAAGAGCCTATCTTAATCTGGCAAGTGAGCTTATAGAAAATATAAAAAAGGAATCCAAAGAAAAGGAAAATTTCAAGAAAAAGACTAAGGAAAAGATAAGTGAAGAAAGTAAAGATTATAATCAAGAATTAAGAAAAGATGAGAAAGATAAAAAACTTCAAAAAGATGAGGAAAAAAATCAGGTGATAAGAAATGACGAGAAAAACATTGGGTAGGGGTCTTGGCTCGCTTATACCAGAAAATAATAAGAAAAATAAGACTGTAGTTAAAATTCCTATGGAAAAAATCATCAGAAGAGAAGACCAACCTAGAAAAAGTTTTGATACAAAAGCTCTTGAGGGTCTAAGCCAGTCTATAGAACAATATGGTCTTTTAAATCCAATAGTTTTAAGAAAAAATGGCAATAAATATGAAATTATAGCAGGGGAGAGAAGATTTAGGGCAAGTAAGCTTCTAGGTCATACAGAAATAGATGCTATTATAAAAAATGTAGATAATAAAGATATAGATATACTTTCTATAGTAGAAAATGTTCAAAGAGAGGACCTTACAGCTCTTGAAGAGGCTAATGCCTATAATGAACTTATTAAAAATTATGGACTAAAACAAGACGAGATAGGAAAAACTGTCGGAAAATCAAGATCTTATATAGCAAATACCCTAAGGCTTTTAAAACTTGATGAAAATAGTAAAAAGGAATTAGAAGAGGGAAATATAACTTCATCTCAGGCAAGGACACTTCTTTCTATAAAAGATAAGAATGAAAGAAGTAAAAGCCTTGATGATTTTAAAAATAAAAAAACAAATATTAGAAATGTAGAAAAAAAGAATAAAAATAAAAGAAAAGAAAATTTAGACATAAAAGAAGATAAGCTAGATAAGATACTTTTTGAAGACTTTGAGGAAAAATTTATAAACCTCTTAGACTCAAAGGTTGAGATTAAAAAGCAAAATAATACCTACAAAGTGTCTATAGACTGCTTTTCTATAGAAGATATTGAAAGACTTTATTGGAGTATAAAAAATGGCAGAGAAGAAGTTGATTGATTTTAAGCTAGGTGAATTAATAGATAATACAAGAAAGCCTACAGCCTATCCTGGAGGAGGAGCCCTAGCAAGTCTTAGTGGAAATCTTGGAATAAATTTAATATTGATGATGGCAAAAAAGGACTATAAAGATGAGAATTTGAATAAAAAGGGGAAAAAAATCTTTAAGAAATTCATAGCTTATTCACAAGAGCTAAAGGATTTGATGCAAGAAGATGTAGATAGGGTAAATGTCCTTTTAAAAGCTTTTAAAAATAATGAAATGGATAATATTGATAAGCTTATCAATGATGCAAATATTGCACCAAAAAGAACAATCGAACTTATGATAATAGTCCTTCAAGATTGTGATTTTCTACTTGAAAATGGGAAATTTTCAACTATAAGTGATGGGGAGATAGGACTTAGATTGGTAAAGGAATGTATACATTCATCTTTTGTAAATGTTATTATGAATGAAAAATACTTTGATAAAGATAGCAATTTTAAAAAAACCGACTACAAATCAATTACTAAATATTGTGATAAGCTATATGAAAAGAATATGGATATTATCAGAAAGAGGATTAAGTTATGGGACAAATAATGGCAATAATAATTTTATTTATAATAGTTATAGTTGAATTTACTATGATAAAGTCAAACAACGATAAGCTAAGAAGGCAAAAAAGAAGATACGATCATCTTCTTAGGGGAAATAATCCAGATCTAAACCTAGAAGAATTAATCTTAGAATTAAACAAACAAATAGATAAGTCAAATAAGGAGATAAGATCTCTTGACCAAAGATCAGCAGATACTAAAAACTCATCTATGGGAGCTGTAAATAAGATGGCAGTTGTTCATTTTGATGCCTTTGAAAACCAAAGAGGGAAAAACTCATTTTCTTTAACTCTTCTAGACTCTTACCACAATGGAATAATTCTAACCAATCTCTATTCCCAAGAAGGTTCAAATACCTATCTTAAAGAGATAATAAATGGAGAAAGTGAGATAGAACTTTCTGAAAGAGAGAATGAATGTCTAGAAAAGGCAAAACTATAGAAGAAAATATTTTCACTTAGGGTATAATAATAGTATTAATATCGATTTTAATTAGGAGGCTATTATGGCAAATGATGGAGTAATGGAGCTTGCAACTGATAATATTAGAGGGAAAAATCGTACTATAGTTTTTCCAGAAGGTGATGATTCAAGAGTTTTAAGGGCAGCGATAAGACACAACAATGATGGTCTTATTAAACCTATACTACTTGGAGATCCTGAATCTATTAAAAAAGTTGCAAACGAAGAAGGTGTGGACTTAGGAAATATAGAAATAATTGATCCTAGACACTCTGATTTACTCGATGAATTAGTAGATAGATATGTAGAATTAAGAAATGGTAAAAACACCAGAGAAGATGGTGACTACTTGCTTAAAAAAGACAATAACTACTTCGGAACTATGCTTATAGAAACAGGTAAGGCTGATGGTATGGTTTCAGGTGCTGCTCACCCAACAGGAGATACTGTAAGACCTGCTCTTCAACTTATAAAAACAAAAAAAGGTGTAAATAGGGTAAGTGGTGTAATGATTATGCTTGGACCAAATGGTGAAAAATTATTATTTGCAGATACAGCTATTAATATCACTCTTCAATCAAATGAACTTGCTGAAGTTGCAGTAGAAGCTGCTAAAACAGCAGTTGAATTTGGTATAGAACCAATAGTAGCAATGCTATCTTTCTCAACAAAAGGTTCTGCTAAACACGAATTGGCAAGAAGAGTAGAAGAAGCTACAAAACTTGCTAAGGAAATGGACCCAGACCTTAAAGTTGATGGGGAAATGCAATTTGATGCTGCAATCTCACCACAAGTAGCAAGAAAGAAAATCCCTAACTCAGATGTAGCTGGAAGAGCTAAAGTATTTATATTCCCAGATCTACAATCTGCAAATATTGGTTATAAGATAGGACAAAGATTAGGAAATTATGAAGCTCTTGGTCCAATACTTCAAGGACTTAATAAACCAGTAAATGACCTTTCAAGAGGATGTAACGAAGAAGATGTTTATAAACTTGCAATCCTAACTGCTAACCAAGTTAGAGACTAAAGTTAATAAGTTAAAATAAAGAGACAGTCTAATGATTGCCTCTTTTATTATATAAAAAATAAGCTATTAATAATATAAAAATTAAACAATAATCATTTTAAAGGGGTGATGACTATATTTAGAGAAGAATTAAAACAAAATGCAAAAGCAGTAGGTCCCATAGCCATTCTTGTGTTAGTATTGAATATATTTAGACCAGTAGATAATAAATTAATCGTAAACTTCCTTATAGGTTGTTTAGGTGTAATAGTAGGTTTATCTATATTCTTAACTGGGGTAGATTTATCAATATCAAAAATAGGATCTTTTATGGGAGATTTTATAGCAAAAAGTGAAAATATATTAAAGGTTATAATATTTGGCGTATTTATAGGCTTTGTAATATCAATTGCAGAACCAGACCTATTAATTTTAGCAAAGCAAGTAAGCAGTGCTATAGGACTTGAATCAATGTTAATAGTTTCTATAATATCAGTAGGTGTAGGAGTGATGATATCAATAGGACTTTATAGGATATTTAAGGAAATTAAGCTATCTAGTCTTATGATGTGTATATATGGAGCAATCTTTATTCTTATGTTTATATCAAGTGATTTAAGTCATGCTATAGCCTTTGATGCATCTGGTGCAACTACAGGAGCTATGACAACTCCTTTTATAATAGCTTTAGGTCTTGGAGTAAGTAAACTTAAAGGAGAGAGTAAGGGTGAGGAAAACTCCTTTGGACTTGTAGGAATAGCATCAACAGGACCAATACTTGCAGGACTTTTGATGACAATGTCCATAGACCCATCAGCAGTTGTAATAGAAGAAGTAGCCCATACTTCAGCAATTTTAAGTGGATTTAAGTCAGCGAGCTTTGCAATATTACCTATAACTATAGTATTTCTTATAATGGATAAGCTAGTATTTAAACTAAAAAATAAAAAAGATATAATGCTTGGACTTGGATACACCTATATTGGTCTTATAATGTTTTTAGCCTCAGTAGAAGGAGGTTTTATGGAACTTGCAAGAGTTATGGGAGAGGCTTATGCTGACTTTAAATTTGTTCCACTAATAGGCTTTGTTCTAGGACTTTTAGTTGTTTTAGCAGAACCTGCAGTATTTGTATTATCAGAGCAAGTAGAAGATGTAACTGCTGGTTCAATCCATAGGTCATCTATAATGAAGGCTTTATCAATAGGAGTTGCCTTTGCAGTGATGCTTGCAATGATAAGAATCAAAATAGACGGATTTAAGCTTTGGATGCTAATAGGACCGGGATTCTTACTTGCCCTAATACTTTCAAGAAATGTACCACAACTTTTTGTAGGTATTGCCTTTGACTCAGGTGGAGTTGCGTCAGGGCCAATGACTGCAACCTTTATTCTCGCATTTTGCCAAGGGGTTGCAGGAAATGTTGCAGATGGATTTGGAGTTATAGCTTTTGTTGCACTTATGCCAGTTATAACTATAATGATAATGGGATCTTTTTATAAGGAGGTCATAGAGGGATAATGAAATATTTAAGAATAATTACAAATAGATCTAAAGGATCTAAATTTATGCAACAGCTTCAAGCTTATGGAGCAAAATATATAAGTTGCCTTTTAGCAGAGGGTTCTGCTAATGATCACATATTAGAAGTCCTTGGAATTAATAAAGAAAGAAAAGAAATAGTATCAGCCTTAGTAAATGACTCTTTAGTAAAAGACTTGCTGGATAAATTATCAGATAAATTTGACAAGAAAAACACATCTATCATGTTTACAACACCAATAGATAAAAAAGGAGAAATAAATATGGAATATGAGACTTTATATGTAATAGTGGATAAGTCCAATGCCGATAGGGTTATAGATATATCCCAAAAACATGGAGCAAGGGGGGCGACTGTTGTTCACGGAAGGGGTTCAGGTATCCAAAAAAAGTCAGTATTTTTAAATATGGTTATAGAACCAGAAAAAGATATAGTAATAATGCTTATAAAAAAAGATATAGCGGAAAAAATTAAATCAGCTCTTTATGATAGCTTAGAGCTTAATCAAGATTCAAATGGTATACTTTTTTCACTACCTGTAAGTGATGTTCGTGGTCTTGTTGATCAAAAATAATAGAAGTATAATAACTTTATTAATGGAGGATAAAAATGAAAGAATTAAATACTCAAGAGTTTGATACTCATGTACTAGAAAATGAAGGAATAGTCTTAGTAGATTTTTCAGCTACATGGTGTGGACCATGCAAGATGCAAAAACCAATACTTGAAGAATTAGAATCTGAAGTAGACTTTGATATATATTCAGTAGATGTAGACCAAAGTCCAGAACTTGCTGGAAGATATAATGTAAATGCAGTCCCATCAATGATGCTTTTCAAAAAGGGTACATTAAAAAACACCCTAGTAGGCTTCCAAGCTAAAGAAGTTATACTTGAAGAAGTAGAAAAACTTAAATAATATGGATTATGATTTAATAGTAGTAGGTAAAGGGCCTGCAGGATTATCTGCAGCCCTTAATGCTGCAATTAGAAAAAACAAGGTTTTAGTCATTGGGAAAGATTCCAAAGCTCTTTCAAAAAGTCCATCCATAAAAAATTACCTAGGATTTAAGGATATAAAGGGAGATGACCTATATCAAAGATTCCTAGAGCAAATTAAATACTATGATATAGATATAAAAGATAAAAAAATTAAGGCGGTTTACGCTATGGGAGACTACTTTGCAGTAGATTTTGGAGATGAAATGCTAAAATCAAAAGCCTGCATTATAGCTACAGGTATAGACATGGGTAAAGCTATAGAAGGTGAAGATAAGTTTTTTGCAAAGGGTATATCTTATTGTGCAACCTGTGATGCTTCTTTATATAAGGGGCGTGATGTTGTAGTTATAGGCTACAATGAAGAGTCAATAGAAGAAGTAGAATTTATAAATAAAGTAGCTAAAAATACGACCTTTATAAATATGTACAAAAAAAATATAAAACTTTCATCTAATATAAATATTGTAGATGAAAGGCCTTTAAAATTTGATGGCCTAATAAAGGCTGAAAGTCTTGAGCTTAGTGATGGTAGTAAAATCAGGGCTGATGGATTTTTTATAATAAAATCATCATCTAAGCCTAAAAACTTAGTACCATCTGTAAAAATGGATGAAAAACATATCTTGGTGGATAAAGATATGAAGACAAATATAAGGGGGCTTTTTGCCTGTGGTGACATAACAGGTAAGCCTTACCAAATAAACAAAGCCTGCGGTGAAGGTCAAGTAGCAGGACTTAATGCAAGCTCATATATAAGAAATGTTTCACGTGAAACAAAATGACAGTGAAACTATTAGTGGGGTGTTGTAAAATTACGAATTTATATCTTTATATAATTGCAAGTTACTTCTAGAATCTTAAAAACAAAGCTTTATACAATAGAGTAAAATTGTTGTGGAGGGATTTGTAATTATATGATAAAGATTAATTCATTAAGCAACAACCCCATTAGTTTTTTTAAAGATAATAATAGGTGTTTTTTATCAAAGAACATAATTAATTCACAATTAAAGTATGTATTAAAAATATTCTTTCTAAATACTTGAAATTTATTACAATATATGTAAAATAATAGTGGAGAATACTTATCTCCTATATTAAATATAGGTCTATAATTTATGGAGGTTTATATGACAGACAGACACATTGATTTTTTTGAATTTAATAATTCTATATTCTCTATGATTAGAGAAATATCACACAAGATAGATTTACTATTACAAGAAACAGCAACAGATCTAGGAGTAACAACCCTACAACTTAAGATGATTATGACCTTATCTGCATCTGAAGATTCAGTATCAATAGGTAATCTTGGAAAAAGTATAGGTGTAAATGGTGGAAATATATCAAATATTTGCAAGAAACTTGAAAAGCAAGGATTTGTTGATAGAAATAGATCAGATGAAGATGAAAGAGTTGTAAATGTTAAGCTTACCCAAAAAGGTGTTGATGCAGCTGATAAGGTAAGTGAGTATTTTGATAAAATAAAACCAGAGGTTGATGAGTCAAATATCAACACTAACTTAAAGACAATCATTAATGAATTAGAATCTTTAGATAGCTTACTAGATGATTATATTATAAGGAGTGGTTTATAGATGCTATCAAATAAAAAAGGCAATAGGCCATTGGTCTACTATTGGATTATAGCCATAGTTGCCTTTCTAGTAATAAGATACATGCTTAATCCTATTACAATGGGAGAGAAGCCAAAGGAGGTAACTTACAACCAATTTGTCCAAATGATAGACAATGACCAAGTAAGAGAAGTTACCAAAGATGATTATAACTATACCTTCACAGCTATGGTTGATGGTGACAAAAAAACTTTCACCACAGGTTTATGGCCAGATACTAACCTTACAGAAAGATTACTTGATAAGGCTAAGAATAATAAGAACCTAACATTTACGAAAGAGATAGAAACAAAAATGAGTCCATGGCTCACCCTGTTTATAACATCTATTTTGCCTCTTATATTCTTGCTTTTAATTTTCTATATGGCTAACAGGTCTCTATCAAAGACTATGGGAGGCCGAGGTGGCGGAGACTTCATGAACTTTGGTAAGTCAAATGCTAAAGTCTACATGGAAAATAAGACGGGAAAAACTTTCAAAGATGTAGCAGGCCAAGAAGAGGCAAAAGATAGCCTTAATGAAGTCGTAGATTTCTTACATGAACCACAAAAATATAGGGATATAGGGGCAGTTCTTCCAAAAGGCGTGCTTTTAGTAGGTCCTCCAGGAACAGGTAAGACACTTTTAGCAAAAGCTGTAGCAGGTGAGGCTAATGTACCATTTTTCTCAATTTCAGGCTCAGAATTCGTTGAGATGTTTGTAGGTATGGGAGCAAGTAAGGTAAGAGATCTTTTTAAACAAGCTAAGGAAAAGGCTCCATGTATCGTCTTTATAGATGAGATAGATGCCATAGGTAAGAGAAGGGATACATCAGGTTTTAGTGGAAATGATGAACGTGAACAAACCCTTAACCAACTTCTAAACGAAATGGATGGATTTGATGCAGCTGAGGGAGTAGTACTTTTATCTGCAACAAATAGGCCTGAAATCCTTGACCCAGCTCTTACAAGACCTGGAAGATTTGATAGACAAGTAAGAGTTGAGCTACCAGATTTAAATGGTAGAAAGGACATCTTAATAGTTCATGCAAAAAATGTTAAAAGAGAAGATGACATAGACTATGAAGAAATTGCAAGAAGAACGGCAGGAACTTCTGGTGCAGACCTTGCAAATATAGTAAATGAAGGTGCGCTTAGAGCTGTAAGAGAAGGTAGGAAAAAACTTACACAAGTTGACCTTGAAGAAAGTATAGAAACTGTAATAGCAGGTGCACAAAAGAAAAATGCTGTAATAAGCGATGACCAAAAGAAGATTATAGCCTACCATGAAGTAGGACATGCCTTAGTTACAGCTATTCAAACCCAAAAGAAACCAGTAACCAAGATAACCATAGTTCCAAGAACATCAGGGGCCTTAGGTTATACCATGAGTGTTGATCGTGATGAGAAATATATAATGACCAAAAAAGAACTATTTGATGAAATAGTTACCTTTGCAGGTGGTAGAAGTGCAGAAGAACTTATCTTTAATACTAAAACTACTGGGGCAAGCAATGATATAGAAAGAGCTACCCAAATTGCAAGAGCCATGGTAACCCAATATGGTATGGACGATGATTTTGATTTTGTCCAACTTGAAAGAACAACTGGAAGATACCTAGGTGGAGAACACTCACTTATAGTATCTAGTGGTACTGGAGATAAAATTGATGAGAAAGTAATCCACATCATATCTCAAGCCCACATGAGAGCTATAGAAATCTTAAAAGATAACCTAGACAAACTTCACGAAATATCAGACTTCCTTCTTAAAGAAGAGACTATAACAGGTGAACAATTTATGGAAATTCTAAATAAAAAACCTGTAGAAGTCAAAGTAAAAGAAGAAATTGAAGAAAAAGAGTCTACAAATGAAAATTCAAGTGATGAAATAAGCACAAAAGACGAAGAAAAAATTGTAGAAGAAAAAAATGAAGAAGATAATAAGCCAATAGAACTTGGTTCAAGTGAAGATGACTCCAAAAAAGATGAGTAGATAAGACCCCTTCTAGGGGTCTTTTTTATTAATAAAATGAGGAATATATGGAATATTTAATAAGAATAAAAGATAAAAAAGAAAATTTCACTCAAAAAGATAAACTTATAGCAGACTATATACTTAAAAATAAAGATAAGATAATAAACGAATCATCCATAGACCTTGCTAAAAATACAAAAACTTCTCAGTCTGCGGTAACACGATTTGTCAAAAAAATAGGCTATAAGTCCTTTGTAGATATGAAAGTTTCGATAGCAAAATCTTTTGAAAGCAAGAATGAATATATAGAAGATGAAATAAAAAAGGATGATAAGATCAGTGAAATAATAGATAAATCTAGAGCAAATATCCAAAAGACATTAGAAAAAACCTATGCTATAATAGATGAAAAAAATATAGAAAAGGCAGGAAATTTAATCAATATGGCAAGTAGGATTTACCTTTGTGGAGTTGCAGGATCTGGACTTATATGTGAAGATTTCTACTATAAACTCCTTAGGGCAGGTGCAAATGTTTTTTATGAAAAAGATGCTCACACAAATCTTTCAGCCATAAGCCATATAAAAAAGGGTGATATCCTTATAGCAATCTCCTATAATGCTAAAACAAAAGAAGTATTAGAAGCAGTGAAATTTGCAAAAGAAAATAATGCTAGGGTTATAGCCATAACAAAGTCTGAAAAATCAAAAATAAAAGACCTATCAGACATAATTCTAAAAATTCCATCAAGTGAAAAAGAAATAAGATATGGGGCAATTACCTCAAGATTCTCATCTTTTATAATTACAGATATTCTATTTTTCACCTATATAGCTAAAAATTACGAAAATGTAAATGAAAGCCTTAAAATAAGTAAGGACTTAACTGATAAACTTAAATAATTATTTCAAAAATAAACAAAAACACTTGAAATAAATTTTCAAGTGTTTTATAATATAGAAAATGAAAAGCTTTTCAAACAATAGTCTAATATATTTTAGAATATTTAATAAGATTAAAAGTTTAACTTATATAATTCCTATATTAATGTGCCATCAAAGGAGGTATAAATGAAAAAGCTTATATTATTAGCTTTAGCCTTATTGTTAATACCAACAAATTCCCTAGCTGATGATACGCTAAAAGAAAATCAAGAAGAAATAGTGATAGAGTCAAAGGATGATAAAGAAGATAAATCATTAAATATAGCTGATAAGATAAGTACAAAAAATGTAGAAAATAGTGGCTACAAGGAAATGATAAGTAGGATAATAAAAGAAAAAAACAATCCAAAAACTGGAATATCTTCTATTGCTAGCTTATTTATTGCTATAATTTCATCAACTCTTATGCTAAGAAGGTTAAAAAATGTTGGGATTTAGTCTATATCTTAATCAAGATGAAAATTATATAGAAGAGAAAATAAATGAGTTTAAAAATTTTGATATTCTTTTTACTTCTATGCATTACCCAGTAGATGATAGGAATATGAAAAAACTTATCTTTTTAAAATCTTTGGCAGATTCTCTTAAGATTGATATTTGCCTTGATATTAATGGAGAAATTTTGAAACACTACCCAGAGCTTTTGAGAATGGGACTTATATTAAGACTTGATTTCGGTTTCGACAAAGAAAAAATAGTGAACTTATCTAAGAATAATAGGATAGCTATAAATGCTTCAAGTGTTTCACGTGAAACACTTGAAGCAATTAAAGAGCTTGGAGGAAATTTTTCTAACATTTCTGCTTGGCACAATTACTATCCTTTAGAATTTTCTGGACTGGGAGAGGATGATTTTATAGAAAAAAATAAAGTATTGGAGAAATTTGGACTTGATTTATTTGCATTTTTTCAAGGAGATAAAGACTTTAGAGGACCCTTGTATAAATCTCTTCCAAGCCTTGAAGAGGATAGGTTTAAAGACCCTTATTATTCATATCTTAAGCTTAAAAGATTTTATAAGATTAATAATTTAGTATTATCTGAAGGTTTAAGTATGAAGAACAAAGGATATATTGAAGTTTTTGAAAAGAAAGGGATTATTAATCTTGATCTATACTTAAAAAAGGGATATGAAATTAATGAATTTAAGGTAAGAAGTGATATAAGCAAATATATTATAAGAAATGAGAGAACTTATAAATTTATTAATGAAGTTTCAAATAATTATATAAGAGAGGGAGATTTTCTTATCCTTAATAAGAATTCGGGAAGATATTCTGGAGAGCTAGAGATAGCAAGGCTTGATTTGGGACTTAGTAATTCTAGAAATGTCATAGGAAGAGTTTGTAAAGAGCATCTAGCTATACTTGATTTAATAAAAGGAGATGATAGGATTGCCATCAACAGAAAATAGAAATATTAATTCAAAAGATCTTGATTTGAAATCTACAAGAGAAATTATTGAAATAATTAACAAGGAAGATCAATCAATAGCAAAAAAGGTAGGTCAAAAAATAGGTGAGATAGAAAAACTTGTTGATGAGCTTGTAAGAGTACTTAACAGGGGTGGTAGGCTTTTTTATATAGGAGCAGGTACAAGTGGAAGACTAGGAGTTCTTGATGCAAGTGAAGCCTTACCTACCTTTTCAGTAAATCCAAATCTTATAAACGGAATAATTGCAGGGGGTGATAAGGCATTAAGAAATCCTGTAGAAAATGCAGAAGATAATGAAGAAATGGGAAAATTGGATCTTATAAAAAATCAATTTACTAAAGAAGATATGCTAGTAGGAATAGCAAGTTCCGGAAGAACTCCCTATGTTATAGGGGCATTAAAATATGCAAGAGAGATTGGAGCAAGCACAGGCTCTTTATCTTGTAATCTAGACTCCTTAATTTCAAAGTATGCAGACTGTCCTATAGAAGTAGATACAGGAAGTGAAATTCTTACAGGCTCTACAAGAATGAAGGCAGGAACTGCTACAAAAATGGTTCTCAATATAATTTCCACAACGGCTATGGTTAGGATAGGAAAGGTATATGATAACCTCATGGTAGATGTAAGAGTATCAAATAAGAAGCTTAGAAAAAGGGCCATATCCATTATAAAAGAAGTGTGTGAAGTTGATGAAAAAAGGGCGGAAAAACTTTTAAACGAGTCACAAAATTCTGTTAAGTGTGCCATACTTATGGGACTTAAGGATATAAAAAGAGATGAAGCTTTAAATATTTTAAAAGAAAATGATGGATTTTTAAGAAGGGGGATACAATGACAGATGATAAAAATAAAATTATTGCCCAAAAATTAGTAAGCTATTTTGGAGGAGAAGATAACTTAGTTGAAGTCATAAATTGTATGACAAGGGTAAGAGTAAAAGTAAAGGATCAAGAAAAGGTTTCTTTTGAAAAGATTGAAGAGCTTGATGGGATTATGGGTCTTGTAAAAGGTGATCAAATCCAAGTAGTAACAGGGCCTGGAAAAAGCGAAAAGATAGCTCGTGAGATGGCAAATCTTACAGCAGCTACATTCACTGAGGAAAGTGAAATAGATATAAGAACTAGGGAGAATAAAGAGAAAGTGAAACAAGGACAAAAAGATTCTGCTTTTAAGTCCTTTACTGCAACAATAGCATCGATTTTTGTTCCACTAATACCAGCCTTTGTAGGTGCAGGTCTTATTGGTGGTATAGCCTCAGTCTTACAAAATTTGATAACTGCAGGAAGTGTGAGCGGAGAAACATATGTATCAATACTTCAAGTCTTAAATATAATAAAGACAGGACTCTATGGATATCTTAATGTATTTATTGGTATAAATGCTGCAAAAGTATTTAGGGGTAATGAAGGACTTGGTGGAGTAATAGGAGGCATGATTTACTTATCTGCAATGAATCCAGATAAGCCTTTAAAAAATATCTTCTTAAACTCACCACTTCTACCTGGACAAGGTGGAGTTATAGGGGTAATACTTGCTGTATTTATCTTAGTTAAAATAGAAAAGAACCTAAGAAAAGTTATACCAGATGCTCTTGATATTATTCTTGTACCAACAATTTCACTTCTTTTAACAGGTATACTTACAATGTTTATTATAATGCCTATAGCAGGTCTTATATCAAATGGACTTATAGGAGTAATAAATGGAGTAATAAAGCTAGGAGGAGCTTTCTCAGGATTTATACTTGGTGCAGTATTCCTACCTATGGTAATGCTTGGCCTTCATCAAATCTTAACACCTATCAATGTAGCAATGATTGAAAGCCAAGGTGCAACTTACCTTCTTCCAATTCTTGCCATGGCAGGAGCAGGTCAAGTTGGAGCGGCTATAGCAGTTTTGGTAAAATGTAGAAAAAATAAAAAGCTAATAGAAATCGCTAAGGGAGGACTTCCAGTAGGTATACTTGGTATTGGAGAACCCCTAATTTATGCCTTAACCCTTCCAATGGGTAAAGCCTTCATCACAGCATGTCTTGGTGGAGGAGTTGGAGGAGCTATAATAGGAGCAATAGGAAATATAGGTGCAACAGCCATAGGACCAAGTGGACTAGCATTGATTCCATTAATATACAATGGAAGAGCTTTTGGATATATCCTTGGACTTCTAGGAGCCTATATAGGAGGATTTATCCTAACTTACCTATTTGGTATAGATAAAAAATATGTAGAAGGTGAAGACCTTACAGGAAGTAAGGAATTTAAATTTAAGTAGGAAATATATTAAAATTGAAAAAATATAAAAATAAAATCTTAAATCTGATAGTTACCCTCTTTACTGTACAAGGCAGTAAAGAGGGTGTTTTAATAAATATAGTTATAATGTCTAGGAAATTTAAATTTTATAGGGCTTTTCAAAAATAGACTTCAAAATTAAGTTTGCTTGAGTTAAATCTATATTTCTTCAATTCTTGATATATATATATATTTAAAGAAATGTTACTTTATAATTTATCATTAAGACATAATTAGAATAAATATTGTTCTATTTTAGTTATACTTCAGTTATCAAAACCTTGAGTTTATCTATGTCATAGATAAATATCTTTTTTAAAAGTTATTTTTAAGAGTCTAATACAGTTTAGGCTCTTTAAAAAGATTTAGTCTAACTTTTAAATAATCTTTCTAACCCTTCTATTTTCTCAAAGCATTTTTTATTATATAATAAATATTATTTATTGTTATACAAGTGTATAAAAATAAAATTTAAGAAAGGGAGGAAAGGATGCATAGTATTAGAAATTTTCATCAAAGTCATCCCTATATTTTTATAATTATAGAGATATTTGTAGTGTTAATTTTATCTATTCTTTTGGAGATTTTTCTTGTAGGATTTATAGGGGAAGATTTTATTAGAAAACACCCTTATATTGCAAATTTACTTTCTCTTATCATAGTATTGATGCTGGCTTTGGGAATTAATTTCCTACTTTTAGGATATATAAATGATAAATTTTATTTTGTGGTAATTGCCCTTATTGCAAATAATATTTTAGAAACTAAAAGAAAGCTTGATAGAAGAAATTAATATAAAAAATGGACTTTTACCATATACAATTAAGTTTTGGGTAAAAATCCTCTATGTAAATAGTCTCAATTAAGAGACTATACAAAAACAATTTCTCATAGTGTTAACGATAATTGTCTTGCTCTTTCATTGTACTCAATATTAATACAAAAAGCAAAGGCTTTTTGATTTTCCTTGAATCTTTGATATTGGTGTATTATACTTATAATGGAAGAATTTCATATTTTATAATAAGGAGATTTTATGAAAAAAAGTAATGGTAAAAAATGGATAGCAATAGCAATAGCTATTTTGTTATTCGTAGCTTCTAGTCTTGTTAAAACTAAAAGTAATGAAGTAACAGAAAAAGAAAGTGAAAAGATAGCCCAAAAATATTTAGGATCTTTTAATCCATTTTCATCAACTGCTAACAAAAATATAATAGAGGGCTCTGATACATCCAAAAAAATTGCAGTAATAACTTATAAGGGTGCTATTGGAGATGGTCCAGTATATGATGCTGTTATGGAGCGATTAAAAGAAGTAAAGGAAGATGATACTGTAAGGGGGGTCATCTTAAAGGTTAACTCTCCAGGAGGAGCAGTTTATAACTCAGAGCAAGTTGCAAATAAGATAAAGGAAATCCAAAAAGATAAGAAAATACCAGTTTTCACAGTTATGGAAACAATGGCTGCAAGTGGAGGTTATTATATTTCAGCTCCAACTGACAGAATATACGCATCTAATGAAACTCTTACAGGCTCTATTGGTGTAATTATGTCATCTATGTCTTTTCAAGGACTTTTTGAAAAGTATGGTATTAAGCAACAAAATATTACTACTGGTAAGATGAAAGATGCTGGAAGTTCTGGAAAAGATATGACTGATGAGCAAAAGAAATATTTCCAAGATCTTATTAATTCTTCATTTGATAGATTTATTAAGCTAGTATCTCAAGGCAGGTCTATGAAAGAGGATGATGTAAGAAAGCTTGCTGATGGAAGGGTTTATGATGGAGCACAAGCCTTAGAAAATGGACTAGTTGATAAGATTGGTAATTTTGATACAGCCTTAGCTGATATGAAGAAAGAATATAAGCTTGATAATCCACAAGTCTATGAATATTCTGATGAGATGGCTCCATTTTCTAAACTCTTATCAAAGGGACAAGCACTAATAGGAAAAGATTCCAAGTCTGATCTTGCAATTTTAAAGGACCTTATGGATAAAGATTCCCCTGTACCTATGTATTATTATGGAAAGTAGGCTTTTATGGAAAATGTAGAAAAAACTCAAAAGACCATTTCTATACCTAAATTTGCCTATGCAGGCTTTTTTATAAGACTTGTTGCCTTCACTATCGACTCAATTATAACAAGCTCTATAGCAAGTATTATCATTACTATTTTTTCTGTAAGTAGTGAGTATACCCTTATGGGTCTTGAGGTAAGATTACTTATGACAACAGTAATTAGTCTTTTTTACTTTTTTATCCTAACTTACCTTAATAATGGCCAAACCTTGGGTAAAATGGTTGTAGGGATAAGGGTTATATCACTTTATGATGAAAAGTTAAGCTTTTTTGATTGCCTTATTAGGGAGGTTTTTGTAAGGTATATCCAAAATTTCCTTAAGATTTTATATCTTATAATAGGATTTAACCAAAATAAGCAATCTCTAGCTGATATAATGGCTGATACTGTTGTTATCAAGGATGATGTGGTAGATTATTTATTTGAATATTAAGATAAGTTAAGTTTTTTGATTTAATATAATAAAATAAGTAAGCGTAAAAAGCGACTAAGAAATAAAGAATTAGGCCTTATCTTTCAATGTATATGGAAAGAAGGTCTTATTTTTTTGCTCAAATTTAAAAATTTCTAATAATAATATAATTATGTTTCACCCTTTTTTTAAGACACTTCTTGTGGTATGATTTATTAGTATGAAAATGAAAAACCACAATATATAGTGGAATTAACATAAAAATAACAATATTTAGGGGTAGATATGGAAGTTAAAAAAAGAGATGGTACACTTGTAGAATTTGAAGAGGAGAAAATCCAAAGGGCGATTTTTAAGTCTTTTAGGTCTGTGGGTACTAGCATAAGTGATGAAAAGTTAAAGAAGATTTCTTCAAATATTAGAAAAATTGTTAAAGATAAGTATCCAACAGATCATATAGTGACAGTTGAAGAAATTCAAGATTTGGTTGAGCTTGAACTTATTGAAAATAACTTCTACAAGGAAGTTAAGTCCTATATTCTTTATAGAGCCAAGCATACCATGGATAGGAAAGTTATTTCTGATTTTGAAAAATATATAGATGATGATTATACTTTAAAAATAATAAGAAGTATTAATAAAGAATTTGATAATCAAAGATACCCAATTGACTCTTTATTTATGAAGTTTGAGTCCTTTACTAAAGCTAATATGACCAAGGAAAGTCTTTTAAATGCCCTAATTAAGGCTGCAAGTGAGCTTACAAGTAAGGAAAGTCCAGATTGGGAGTTTATAGCAGCCCGCTTTATGATTCACCTTTTAGATGAAAAGATTAAATTATCTGAAGAAAAGTATGGTATTGTTGATTTCAGATCTAAAATCCAATTCCTAACAGCAGAAGGTCTTTATGGTAAATATATAATAGAAAATTATACTAATAAGGAGCTTGAGGAGTTAGGAGAGTATTTGAATTATGAAAGAAATAAGCTTTTTACTTATTCAGGTCTTGACTTGGTTTTAAAAAGATATCTGATTAAGACTTATGATGATGAGTATATAGAAAATGTTCAAGAGATGTTTATGGGGATTTCTATGCACTTAGCTATCGGAGAAAAAAACAAGGTTCATTTTGCTAAAAAGCTTTATGATATCCTATCAAGCTTAAAAGCAACTATGGCAACTCCAACTATGACTAATGCTAGGAAGCCTTTTAACCAACTTTCATCCTGCTTTATAGATACAGTTCCAGATACTTTAAAAGGTATATACCGCTCTATAACAAATTTTGCCCAAGTTTCTAAACACGGTGGTGGTATGGGACTTTACTTTGGTAAGGTGAGGGCCCAAGGTTCTGATATTAGAGGTATTAAAAATGTTGCAGGTGGAGTTATAAGGTGGATAAAGCTTGCCAATGATACTGCAGTAGCCGTTGATCAATTAGGTGTAAGGCAAGGGGCTGTGGCTTGCTATTTAGATATATGGCACAAGGATGTACCTGAATTTCTAAATCTTAGGACAAATAACGGGGATGATAGAATGAAAGCCCATGATATTTTTCCAGCAGTTTGTGTACCAGATTTATTCTGGAAAGAGTGCAGGGATAATATAGATGGGGACTGGTATATGTTTGATCCTCATGAAGTTTTAACAAAGTATGGGAGATCTATAGAAGATAGCTATGGAGATGACTTTGAGCAATTTTATAAAATCTTAGTAGAAGATAAGGATATTTCTAAAAGAGTTATATCTATAAAGGATATGATAAGATTATTAATCAAGTCATGGACTGAAACAGGAACCCCCTTTGTCTTTAATAGGGATGCAGTAAATAAGGCTAATCCAAATAAGCATCAAGGTATGATTTATTCATCAAACTTATGTACAGAGATTGCCCAAAATATGAGTCCATCCGAGACTGTTTCTGAAGAAATTATTACAGAAGAAGGAGAAATTGTAATTGTTAATAAAACAAAGCCTGGAGATTTTGTTGAGTGTAACCTTGCAAGTTTAACTTTAGGAAATATTGATGTAAATAATAAGCTTGAGCTTGAAGAAGTTGTTTCAACTATAGTTAGGGCTTTAGATAATGTTATTGACCTTAATTATTACCCAACCCCATATGCCAAAGTTACTAACAAAAAATATAGGGCTATTGGTCTTGGCACAAGTGGCTACCATCATATGCTAGTCAAAAATGATATTAAATGGTCTGAGGAAGAAGCCCACTTTGATTTTGTAGATAGGGTTTATGAGGATATTAATTATTTTGCTATAAAGGCAAGTAATGAGATAGCTAAGGAAAAAGGACCATACAAGGTTTTTAAAGGTTCTGATTGGGATAATGGAGATTATTTTACATCAAGAGGATATGATTCTGATAGATGGATAAAGCTTAAAAAAGAAGTTCATGAAACAGGTTTAAGAAATGGCTATCTATTAGCCATAGCTCCAACTGGTTCAACCTCTATTATTTCAGGTACTTCACCAGGAGTTGATCCAATTATGAACAAGTATTTCTTAGAAGAAAAAAAAGGCGCTATAGTGCCTAGGGTTGCTCCGGGACTAAACACCAAGACTTTTTGGCTTTATGAAAATGCCTACAACATAGACCAAAATATATCTATGAAGGCTTGTGGAATAAGGCAAAGACATATTGACCAAGGTCAATCTGTAAATATTTATATAACTACAGACTATACTATGAGACAAATCTTAAATATTTATCTAACAGCCTATGAGGCTGGTGTTAAGTCTTTATATTATGTAAGGGGTAAGTCTCTTGAGGTTGAAGATTGTGAGTCCTGTGCATCATAAATATATTTTAGAAAAATATAGAAAAACATATTTTGGTATAAGAATAATAAGATTTTAAAATTAATTCTTTGCTTTTAGGGTGGAGTAAGGGGACTATTCTTCCTCGTTTCTCCTTCCCTAAGAGTCCACATTTTTACCTATTAGAAACGACTTTTGCACAAGAAAGCTTTAGTAAGAAACTTTGTTTCTTTCATTTTTGTAAAATTGCAAATTTAATATAGTTACAAGCTTTAATTTGTTTTTATAATATTGGGGTAAAAGGTATATGAGAGTTTAGGAATTTAGGAGGATATTATGGAAGATAAGTATAATGAAGAGGTGTCTAAAAGAGGGATTTTCAATGAAGATGGTGATATTGAACTTTCCAAAAGAAGGATTATAAATGGTAATACTACCAATTTAAATGATTTTAATAATGTTAAGTATACTTGGACTAGTGATTGGTATAGGCAAGCTATGAATAATTTCTGGATTCCAGAAGAGATTAATTTAAATCAAGATATTAAGGATTATAGGAATTTGACTAAGAATGAAAAGAAGGCTTATGATAGGATTTTGTCTTTTTTAACCTATCTTGACTCTATCCAAACAGCTAATTTGCCTAATTTACAAACCTATATTACTGCAAATGAGATTAATCTTTGCCTTGCCATCCAAACCTATCAAGAGGCTATCCATTCTCAATCTTATTCTTATATACTTGATTCTATTTGCTCACCTGAGGAGAGAACTAGAATTTTGTATCTATGGAAAGAAGATGAGCATCTTCTAAAGAGAAATACATTTATAGGTGATCAATATAATGAGTTTATCAAAGATGACAGTGAATTTAATCTTATGAGGGTTTTAATTGCAAATTATATTCTTGAGGGGATATATTTTTATTCAGGATTTTCTTTCTTTTATAATCTAGGTCGTAACGGAAAGATGCCAGGTACTGTGCAAGAGATAAGATACATAAATAGGGATGAGAATACTCATCTTTGGCTATTTAGGTCTATGATTAATGACTTAAAATTAGAAAGACCTGACTTATTTACAGAAGAGCTTAAGAATTTTTATAGAGATTTATTAAAAGAAGGGGTTGAGCAAGAAATAGCATGGGGTAATTATGCTATAGGAAATGATATAGCAGGACTTAATTCTACCATGATTGAGGATTATATCAAATATTTAGGAAATTTAAGGGCCAAGGGACTTGGTCTTGATAGATTATATGAAGGATATGATGAGGAGCCTCAATCTATGAAATGGGTAAGTGAATATTCTGATCCAAACCAAGTTAAGACAGACTTTTTTGAAGGAAAGGTATCAGCATATTCTAAGTCATCAGTAATTGAAGATGATCTATAAAATATAATACCTAAATAAAAAATATGTAAGTTTTTAAGATAGTCTAAAATTTTGTATAGATAAACCTCCTGATTGTGGTAGAGAAAAGCCAATCAGGAGGAATATTTATGTCAAAAAATATTCGATTCATATATTTGATTTACAAAATAAGTGGACTAAGACTTCATATATTCAAAATATCCAATAGCTATAAGAAAGCTAATATATATTACAAATATAAGGGAATTCTTATAGACAAGTAAGAAAAATACTTAAAAACAAAACTAGATTTCACTTTACAAAAGATTATTATTTGGCAGAAAGGCTAAATTCAGCTATCTTATCATAAACGCCATCTGTTTCTTTTCCAGATTCTACATTTCTTTTTGAAGATGTTAGGGTGAAATTTATAGGTCTACCATCCTTTAATTCATCTAACTTTAGGTCAGAGAAGGAACTATTATATAAGAAGGTTACTTTACCATCTTCACTTGTTCTTTGATCTAATTGAACCTTATGACCATTTTCATCAGTACCAATTAGCTCATATGAATAAGCTGGATCAAGATTATCAACCACAGCAGTCATTGTTATTGGATTTATCTTCATAAGATTTATAGAGGCTCCATTTTCAAGCTTATAATCTTCTGCAAATATTTTATTATCTTCATTAACAATATTTGAACTTGCTTTTATTGAAACAACTTCACTTGAAGTTCCACTTGATATATAAATATCTATATCGGCATTATCAAGTTTAGGAAAATCCTTATCAAAAGTTATCATAGATTGATTTACAATAGATTCTCCATCATCAGCCATTCTAGCTGAACCACTAGAACCCCAAGATTTAAAGCTTTCTCCATTGACCTTAATCTTATATATATAGATATCATTATCTATTTCTTCAATAGCTTTACCATTTGAAGAAGATAGGATATTTGCAAAAACTCTATTATCTTCAATAACAAAGTTTTCTAAAATTAATTCATTACCACCAAGCTTAATCGGCTTATGAAGCTCTGTAACATACTTATAAGAATCTGGACTTGCTCCGATTGTTTCCATCATTGTAACCTTAATATCAGTAGCAAATTTAGAAGCTTCAGTTCTTACAGGTTTGATTGAAAGACTAGCTACAAGTATTAAAGCAGCTGCAAGAGCTACAAATTTTTTCCTTGATGAGTTTTTCTTATATTTTGAAGCGATTTTTAACATATTTTCATATTCTATTTGGTCAAGGTCCATTTTGCTTTCATCAAATTTTATATCATTAATCTTATCATAAATATTATTCATAATCTCCTCCTATTTTTTTTCTTAATAGTTTCTTTTTTCGTGAGATTTTGTTATAAAGCTTATCTTTGGATATATCATAAATATTTGATATATCGTCATAGCTGTATCCTTCTATAAATAACTTCCTAAAAATTTCCCTATCATCCTCATCGAGCATAGCAAGTATTTTATCTGATTCATCAAAATTAAGTTCTTCATCAGACTCAAGAACATTTGCAAGAGTATCTATATTTATAGACTTATGTCTAAGTTCTTTTCTTAGAGCATCTATTGCCTTATATTTTCCAATACCTGCACACCAGTTTTTAAAAGATGATCTAGACGGGTCAAACGAGTCGATATTATCCCAAATGGCTAGGAGGGAATCATTTAAAACTTCCATTCTCAGCTCTTGATTGAGAGAAAGGCTCTTATAGATACTTGCTTTAAGAATAGGTCCATAAATTTTAATAAATTCCTTAAGTGAGGCTTCATTTTTCTTTTTAATTCCTCTTATGATTTTTTCTTCATTCATATATCCTCCTTCACCTATATATTCGTAAGGAATTTAACTTTTCTATCATTATAGTATATTAAAAAATTATTCACTCTGATATTTTGACAAATTATATTCTATATTATATTACTTATATATTAAAAATAAAGACAATTAAATATTAATAGATGTTAAGGATAGGAAGAAAAGACAAAAAAGTATTATAGATTATAGTTTAAAGGATTGAGAAAATAAGGGAAGAAAGTTTCAAAGTTAATTTAAAAATATGTATTATAAGAGAAGATAGTGTGTAAATACTAAAATAAGAAAGTATAGGGGTAGTTAAATAAAATTACAGCTTTGATAATATATTAAAGGATTATATATAATCAATTTGAATTAAAAGATAAAAAGTATTTTGAAGATAAATTTTCAGTTTATTTATCGAAATCAAGGCATAATACAAACACAAAAAGCATTCTACCTTTAATGATATTAACTTTCCTAAATCATTGGATATTATTTATAATATAAGAATAGAAAAAGCTATTTTAGATAAAATTTAAATTATTTAGGAAAGGTCTAAATTGTAGGTAATTATTTTTATAACTTAAAAATTACTGTAATTAATGATTAAAATGTACATTCTTATTTAGCTAAAAATGTACATTTTAATCACTAGTAATAGTGATGAATTATCGGCTATAAGTATACTATCTATAATAGTAACTTAATAAAGGTTGGATAAGCTTATTATTGTTTTTTATTTTTACTATTTGACAAATACAGCTTTTAAATTCTAATCTATATTAGAATAAAAACTTTTTTCAATAAAATATATTCATATTAGCTGATGATATTTATTAAATCATATACACTATTATAAATAAAATCAGGTTTAAATTCAGATTTATCAACCATACTTATAGTGCTTTCTCCAGATAATACTAATATAGATATAGCACCAGAATTTTTTGTAGCCAAAATATCTGTATATAAACGATCACCGATTGAGCAAATCTTATCGACATTAATATTTAATTTATTAGACAAAAGTTTAATCATAAAAGGATTTGGCTTGCCAATTATAATATCAGGCTGCCTACTTGTAGATTTTTCTAATAAAGAACAAATGCTACCACAATCAGGTGCTAGCTCACCATGAGGTAGAGGACATACTAAATCTGGGTGTGTGGCTATATAAGGTACTCCTTTTCTTATAAAATGTGTGGCTTTAAGAAGCTTAGCATACGTAAGCTCATTATCATAGCCAACAACAACTACATCAGCATCCTCATTGTTTATTTCTATGCCGTAAGAATTCAATTCTATTTTTAATGCTTCAGTTCCAACAAGATATACCTTTTTTTTAGGATATCTTTTTATAAGATACATACCTGTTGCCATTCCTGATGTAAATACATTCTCTTTTTCACAAGAAAACCCCATAGATTTAAGAATCTTAACATAATCTGATGATGCCCTTGAAGAGTTATTTGTTAAATAAACAAATTTCTTACCTAAATTTTTTAAGTGTTCGACAAAATCTATAGCGCCATAAATAAGCTCATCACCAATATAAATAGTTCCATCTAAATCTAAAATGAAAAGTTCACACTCTTGCAAATTTTTAAATGTCTTTTTATTTATGCTCTCTCTTTTCATATCTTAATTAACTTTTACCTTTTTTATAATTACTTTCTAATTTGTATGCACAAAATATGCCGACAGTTGCAGCTAAAATAATGTATAGACTTACATAAACAGTGTTTCCATTTCCTAATCTAATTAAATATTGACTAATAGTAGGTGCCAAACCTGCAACTAAAAAACTAGGCACATGATAAACAAAAGATATACCTGAATATCTTAATTCTGTAGGAAAATATGAAGACCATAAAGAACCCAAAACGGCCCAAATTAATTGGTAAATAATACTCCATGCAACTACAATTGCAAATAGTATCCATATAAGATTTCCACCACTATTTTCCACCAATTTTAAGCAAGGGATAGATGCTATAATCACAAGAAGGCAACCCAAACTGTATGTCTTTGTATTTCCAATCTTAGAATTTACATGTCCTCCCAACATGGTAAATGGAATACTGAATGCACAAGCTAATACTGGTATCCAAAGAGTATGTCCTGTAGACATATTGAGATATTCTTCACAATAACTTAAAATCCATACTATACAAACATTATACCAAGTGCCATCTATCCAACGAGTACCACAACCTAAAAGTAAAGTTCTCCAATAATTCCTAAGCATGTAACCAAGGCCAATTTGTTTTTCCTTGTCTTCTTCTTCCTTACTTTCAAGTTTTGCTTGAGCTTTCTTAAAGTCATCTGTTTCCATCATATGACCCTTTAGTAGTACAACGATAATACTCAATACAATAGCTAATAAGAATGCGAAACGCCATCCATATGCTAGATAACTTGCTGAGTCCATTAAATAATAAGGAATTAGCAAGAATATTGAAGCCAAGAGAAGACCTATAGGCATACCTATTTGAGGAAGAGCAGAAACAAGGTTTCTCTTATTCTCAGGCACATTTTCATAAGCCATAAGTATACTTCCACCCCAAGTTCCTCCACGTGCAAAACATACCAGCATCCTCATTCCAGCCAATACTAATCCTACCCAGCCTCCAATCTTTTGTGCTGGAGGTAGAATTCCTATTACAGATGTGGCAATTCCCATCATTAATAAGGATGTATACATTGTAAATTTACGTCCTTTTTTATCACCTATATGTCCAAAAAATATTGCACCAAAAGGACCAGCTATATAACCTATTCCGAATGATAGGAAAGAAAATATTTTAGCCATTGATGGACTAAAATTTGAGAAAAATACCTTATCGAAAACCAAAGCAGCACCAGTAGCATAAATCAAGAAACAATACCATTGTACAGAACTTTCATATAAAGTTATACCTGCTGACTTACGAAATCGTTTCATCAATTCTTCTTCTGTTTTTTTACTTTCTTCTTTATCAATACTATTCATAACACTTCCTTAAATTTATTAATATTTATATTCTTTAGTAAATTAATGTTCACCTTCATAATATTTAAATGGAAAAGGACCAGAATAATCAGCACCAGCTGGTATAGTTGATACATAACTATTTATTTGATTTCCATTAACTAATTCATGTATTAAATAGCCTGGATTTCCTAAATAAAAGCGATCTCCTCCACCTTTGAAGTTATCTTCTTTTTCTTCTTTGCTTACATCTTTACCATCTTTATCACGAAAATCAACTTCCATTTGCATAGCTATAGAAGGAGCGACAACACAAGGTATACCTTCCCATACTGTTGACATAGATACATGTAAATGTCCAAGACATAATTTACATTTTTTAAATCTCTTTAATAATTTAGCGAATTTATCACTATTTATAAAACCTTCGTCCATTGCTGTCATACCAGTATCAAACGGAGGATGGTGAGTGAATACTAATGTTGGTTTTCCTTCATCCTCATTGGCTCGAGTCTCTAGCCACTTTTCGACCTCTTTTGATAAACCACCAAAATGAGTTTCAGGAATAGAGGTATCTACTACAATTATTCTAACTGGATAATCTTCAAGAGAGTAACAAATATAAGGTTTGATATCCTCTTTAATAGGGGCTTCATTTCTAAATATGTCTAAAAAGAAATCTCTTTTATCATGATTGCCAGGAAGTATGTAAGAAGGTCTTGGTAAAGCGTCCAATGCTTTTTTCACATACTCATAACCATCTCTTTTTCCACCTTCCGATAAATCCCCAGACACCACAAAAAATTCAGGAAGTTTAAAATCTTCTAATTTTTGAAAATACTCAACTGTTTTAGTCAAAAGCTTAATAGTATCAGCTTTTTGGAATGATAGTTTTCCATCACCCCTTACATGTGTATCAGAAATTTGAAAAATACGCATTATTTTTTCTCCTTAAATTTTATAATTTTTAAATGAATTTAAATTAATTACTTAGCTTATTATTATTATCAACAAAATATGCAATGATTGACCCTCAATTTATAAATTACACCTCCTTTGCATTGGGATCGTTTTTTTATTGACCATTAAATATTTTCTGCCTTTTAATTTTAAAAGGTCATAAAAACACAAAGCGAGCAGGTTATTAACTCTACTCGCTTCTCCACAATAATTTATTTTTCTTATACTATATTATACATAAGATAAAACTAAAGTCAAATAATTTCATAAATAATTTCATATTTTTATAAAAAAGTTATGCTTTATAATATCAGACTTTTTTTGTAAATTTTCTCATTGTTTATTTATTAAATCTAAAATATAGAATTTTCTGCAATTAAACATTTCTTATTTTATTTTTCAAATAAGTCTTCCACTCATGATATAGCTAAGAAATTATCTTTTGTTCTCATTTTTTAGGAGTATTAGGAATTTTAAAAGTTTTCTATCACTTTAATCCTTAAATTCCATAATTTAAAATTCTTTTACCATTTTTATTTTGAATTTTATAATATATTTGCAATTAAAAACTGACCCAAAAGTTGTTTTTAGTCCAACTTTTGGGTCAGTTTTTAATTCACATTTTATTAAGTCTTAAATTAGTTACTTCGTAAAGTTTCTATAGCAGAAAGCTTTGTTGCCTTTATGGCTGGTAGGTAGCCTGCAAGGATTCCTACCAAAGATGAGAAGGAAACTCCCAGGATAGCAAGCCAAATTGGAATTAGAAGTTTAAAATTTTCACCTGATGGATCAGCCATATTTCCTATAAAATGGTTTATAATAAGGGTTATTAAAAGAGATGTTAAAAGACCCAAAAGTCCACCAAAAAAACCTATAAATCCCGCTTCTATCAAAAACATAGACTTTATGTCAGAGACACTTGCTCCAATTACTTTCATTACTCCAATTTCCTTTTGCCTTTCATAGATTGACATAAGCATGGTATTGATTATTCCTATTGCTGATACAAAAAAGGCAATTGAACCAATACCACCAAGGATAAGCATGATATTTTTGCTCGCCTTATTTATATCTTCTATCATCTGTATAGATGATGATGTTTCATAACCCATAGATTTAACTTCATCCTCTACACTACTTACATTCTCATACTTATCACAAACTAAGCTTACTGATGTAAAGAGTTCTTTATTATTTCTTTGGCCATTATCTGAATCAAGACTTTTTAATTCAAGTTTTTGATCTTCTTTTTCAAGTGACTTGAAAGTTTTTTCATTTATATAGACAGTGTTTTTATCTAGGAAAGATTTATCATTTAGTATTCCAACAAGCTTTATATCAACATCTATATTTTGAGGCTTTGATCCATTGTTTATGGAAGGTGATGGCAAAGCTTCACCCCTATATCCTAAAGTAAGCTTATATTTTTGACTTAAAGGCTCAAGCTTATCTACAGGAACTTTTTGGTAGTATTGTCCCATTTTTTTAAATTTTGATATTTTTACATCACTTCCTATAAGCATGGATAAATCATCGGATGAGTTTAAGGCTCTTCCCTGTTCTATCATATCTGGTTTTATTTTCTTAAATATATCATCAGGTATAAGCTTAATGCCTGAGTTTGCTTGTAATCTAGCTTTATTATCACTTTTAAGTTTTATATCAAAGTAGAAGTCCTTGTAAGGGATTACATATTTTACATGATTTATTTTTTTTAGTTTAGAGAAAGTTGATTTATTGATTTTATTTCCCATGCCAGAGCTAGTTACTTCAATATTTTCTATGCCACCGAAAGACTCAATCATATCTTTTTGTTCTTTGTCCATGGCAATAGCAAGTGTTAGGAGCATTATTATAGAAACTGTTCCTATAAGAACAGAAAGAATTGTAAGAATAGTCCTTGATTTTCTTCTTAGTAGATTTCTAAATGAAAGGGACAATCTATCACTAATCTTCATCTATATTAAGCTCCTTTTCCCTCTTCTTTTTTCTTTTTCTTCTTATAAAAAATACTATTAAGAAAATTAAAACTAGGAAAGTTCCCCAAGCAATAGGTGATTTATAAATTGGTATTTCTTCACTTACAGGAATTTGTTCTCCATTCTTATCAATGGGGTTTCCTTGGCTATCTAAAGGAGTATTTTCACTAATTTCTTTGGAGAATTCCTTCTCTTCTGTATGGGTTTGTCCTGTTGAGTCTTCATAGCTTATTACAACTTTTCCTTTGAGAATTTTTCCCTCATTAGCAGTTACATTAAAAGAGTAGGTGTCACTTGCTCCTTGGGCAAAATTTCCTATAAAGTGGCTTTTCTCATCTACTGAGAAACCATCACCTTCAACCTTACACATAAGATTTGTTAAATTGTCTTTTCCAGTATTGTAAATATTTAGGGAAATATTTGATGGTTCACCTTGAAAAACATCATCCATGCTTATATCAGATGTTGATATAGATGCGGTTTGAACTACAGGAATACCAATGGTTTCAGTGCTTTGATATTGGTTACCCAAATAGTCCTCATATTCAAAGTTTACATTCATAAGATAGTTTCCAGCCTTGGCATTGGGAAGAACATTCATAGTTAAAGACTCAGATGTATAGTTCCAAGGATAAATTGCAGAGCGATAAAAAGTATTAGACCTTCCTACAGGAGAAAATACAGCTGCATCTGTAATAGTATTGTTTTCACCTCCACTAGGAGTGCCTGTATTTTGACTATTTCCTTGATCAATATTAACCTTTAGGTTGTAGATGGTATTTTCCGCATTTGTATTGTATAGGCTAAGATTTAGGGTGAAATTTTTTCCGGCTTCTACCATTTTTGGTTTTATTTCATAGGATGAAATAATTAATTTCGGTTTGTTTTTAATAGGGCTTTGCTCTTGGGGTTGAGAGTTGTCTGTATTGCTTACTTGATTATTTATTTCCTTGTTCTCTTGCATTATTTAGTACCTCATCTATGCTTAGTTTTTCGTGAACTTTTTCTATTTGACCATCTCTCATAAAAAAAGTCCTATCTGCAAACTCTGTCATTTCCTCATCGTGGGTTACCATGATGAGGGTTTGTTTATTCTTAGTTATCATCTCTTTAATCATATCCATTATTTCAAAGCTTGTTTTAGTATCAAGGTTTCCTGTAGGTTCATCTGCAAAAATTATTTTTGGATTTGATACAAAGGCTCTTGCTATGGAAACTCTTTGTTGTTGACCGCCAGAAAGTTCATTTGGCTTATTATAAATTCTTTTAGAAAGTCCTAAATCCCTTAAAATCTTAAAGGCTTTCTCATCTCGCTCTTTTTTTCCTATTCCTATAAAAATAAGGGGAAGAGATACATTCTCTAAAGCTGTAAGATGGGGAAGAAGGTTGTAGGATTGAAAGACGAATCCTATATTTAAGTTTCTAAACTTGGTTACTTCCTCTTCATTTAAATTATTGAGGGAAATATTTCCAAAAGAAATTTCACCGCTTGTTGGTCTTTCAAGTCCTGCAAGACAATTTAGAAGGGTTGACTTACCAGATCCTGAGGCACCCAAAAGAGCAATAAACTCTCCCCTTTCTATAGAAAGGCTGACCCCATCTAGGGCTCTTATTAGATTGTCTCCAATTTTATAATTTTTTTTAACATTTTTTATATTTATAAAAGCCATAGCCCCTCCATTGCCTAATTTAATATAAATCTTAATTAATTATACATAAATTTTCCTAAAAATGCAATTTATTTTAAATGGCAAAAGTATATAAAAATAATATCTTGTAAAAATCCCTTAAAAGATTTAAAAATAATTTATTTATAAAGCTAAGACTTAAAACAAGTCATCAATATTAAATTTATTTTCTATCATACCATTATCTAGCATGAAGTCCCTAGTTCTTTCAAATCCCTTTTTATCTTCTTCTTTTATTTCATTTGAAAAGTCATACATAGGATACATATAATCATATGCCTTATCATCAAGGTCAAGTTCTTTTTTGACAATTTCACGAGTTTTTTCAGGCTCTTCTTCCATAAAACCAAGAGTTTCATCGTGTGCTTCTTTTAGAGCCTTTATAACATCTGGGTGATTATTTATAAACTTATCGCTGGAAGCTACACAGATTATAGCATCAATTAAGCCCTTACCATTTACTACTTCATTTAAGCCAGCTTCTTTTGCCTTGTAAGCTGCAACTCCACCTAAAAGTGCTACATCCAAGTTGCCAGATTCAAGGGCGGAGCCTGCATCAGGAATAGACATATTAGAAAACTCTACATCCTTATCAGTCATACCATTAAGCCAAAGGTAGGATAAAAGAAGTTGATGAAGGTTGGTTCCAACAGGGCCTCCGATTTTTTTGCCCCTTAAATCATCTTGGTTTTTGATAGAATTATCCTTAGAAAATATAGAGAAGGCTTCAGGAGCTCTTGAATACATATTTATGACTTTTAAATCTTGACCATTTGACTTGGCAAGAACAGCAGATGATCCCCCTAGACCAAAAAGTATGTCTACATCTCCACTTGCTAAGGCTTGGGTTTGGTCTGCACCGCTCGTTATCTCCTTGTAGTTAATTTTAACTCCTGGAAGGTGTTTTTGGAAAAAAGCCTTGTTTTTTTCTACAATTGATGGGACATTGAGTGGTGCAGTTACATAGCTGATATTTAGCTCATCAATGGAAAATTCATTTTTTGTTTCACGTGAAACATCATTTGATGTGGTATTGTCATTAGTGTTTTGCTTTGAACAAGCTGAAACACTTAGTATAAGTACAAAAATAGATAATATTTTTAATATTTTATTTTTCATTTTCTCCTCCTATTATCTTTTTAAAATATGATTTTAGCCCTTCATAGTTCCAGCTTTTTTCAGCTAAGTTAAGTTTTGAAACAATCTTTCCCTTTTTCATAATAAAAATTATCTCACCTAAGTTAAGGGCTTCATTTAAATCGTGACTTACAAATAAAAAACCAGTATTTGCCTTTTTTATATAAGAAAGAAGCTCAATTTCAAGTTCTTCCTTTTTTATCTGGTCAAGGGAGGCAAAAGGTTCATCCATCAAAAGAAAATCATTTGGATAGACAAAGGCTCTTGCAAGGTTTACCCTTGCCTTCATTCCTCCCGAAAGTTCACTTGGATAGGCATTTTTAAAATCGTCAAGTCCCATTATAGATATCCAGCTATCAATCTTCTCATATAAAGGTTTATCTTTCATAGAAAAGGCTATATTTTCTCTTACATTAAGCCAAGGTAAGAGTCTTGGATTCTGGAAAACAAAAGATGTTTTAAGAGTATCCTTTAAAATTTTCCCTTTATCTATGGGAATAAGTCCCCCTATAGCTTTAAGTAGAGTAGACTTTCCACAAGCAGATTGACCTATAAGGACATTTCTTTTACATATATCTATGTCAAGTGTAATACCATCAAGGGCTCTTATTATCTTTTTATCTAGATAATAGTTTTTTCTGACATCTTTAAGTTTCATTTCTTAAATCCCCTTTCAATACTATTTTTGAAAGCTTAGCCAATAAATAGTCTGTAAAAAGTCCTAAAAATCCTATTACAATTAGGGATACTAAGACTTTATCTGTTCTTGACATCTGCCTAGAAAAGTTTAAAAGATAGCCAAGACCTGAACTTGCTGCTATCATTTCTGCTGCGATAATTGACCTGTAGGCATATCCTAAAGAGATTCTAATCCCTGTATAGATATCAGGAAGGCTTTGTGGAAGAATTACCTTCTTAAATATATCCATTTTATTATAAGAAAAGCTTAAAGCCATCTCTACAAGTTCTTTATCAAATCCTAAAAAACCCTTTTTCATATTTAAAAACAAGGGAAAGAAAGATGCCATAAAGACCATGGTGATTTTTGTCCCTTCTCCTATACCAAGCCAGAGTATAAGTAAGGGAACAAGCCCCAATGGTGGGATATTTTTTAAGAAATTTAAGATTCCATCGAGGTAGGAAAAGACCTTAGCATTTAGAAAATAGCCTAAAGATAAGCCTAAGGCAGTAATAAAGGCTAAGATAAAGCCAAGTCCTATCCTAAATAGGCTCATATAGATATTGACAATAAGCGAACCATCTGCAATCATTTCTAGGAAACTTTTTAATACCATATAAGGTCCTGGAAGGTAGATTGGTGAAAAAATCTTAATCCTAAAGACAAATTCCCAAATAACTAATATTATGGTAAAAACTATTAAGTTTTTATAAATTGTATTTTTATTTTTCATAAAATCCCTCTTTTATTTTATAACAAGTGATATACTTTATCAATAAATAAGTATTAGAATTACTTTCATTTTAATCTCCAAGCCATTTTTATATTATTTATAACGATTAAACTTAGTGTGAAAAATTATGTATATTTTTTAAAATAAAGGAAGGTAAAAAAATCATCAAAATATTAAAATTTTAATGATAAAAATATTGACTATGGAAAGTCAAAAAAGGATAATATAAGAGTAAATATACAAACTTTTTCATTTGTATATGAGTAAAAAGCTATAATATCCGACTTTGCAAATGTAAAGGAAGCAAAGCCGATTTTTTTGTTTTTATTTGTGTGAATATGCTGGAATTTATTATAAAAGAGTATATACTCATATTTATTTAATTGAATAATTCTATAAAATAAAAAGCCAAACTTAAATTTATATAAACCAAAAAAATAAAATTTTATTTTTTGTTATGCTTACGGTTTTTATAGTTAGAGTATATATTAATAAGATATTTTACAAGATGTAGAAAGTTAATGAAATTTAAAGCAAATAGCATGTCACAATGAAATAACCACCTATCTCTATATTATAAAACTCATGCAAAGAGATTATAATAATGTATTCTTTACAATTAAAGGGAGTATATATGTCAAAGTCAATAAAAAAATCAATATCATTTTTACTAGCACTCTTTATAATAATACAAACAATCAAACCTGATTTTACTGCAAGTGCTGACAAGATAGATGTAAACACCATAAAATTAGATGATAGCCTAAAAAAAGATGATCTTACTTATCTTTCTATTGAAAAAGCTCAACAGCTTTATGATTTAAGTAATAAGGAAAGTGATAATAATAAATTTAATATAGGACTAGGAATTGATAAGAACACACGTGAATTTAGGCTTATTATAAGAGATGAACTAAAATTATACGAAGATGGATATTTTGAAAATGAAAGTCAAGCACAAGAAGAATATAATAGGGTAAAAGAAAATCTTAATAGTCAAGGACTTGATATATCAATATCAGTAATAAAAGATGAGAATGGATATAGGATAGTTAATGATAGTGCTTATGAAGAGATTGTAGATGGTAAAGAGGAAAAACCCTATGGACCTTATTATTCATATATAGACTTTAAAGTTTTAGATGACTTTGATTTTTCTAAAAATGGATATAGCCAATATGAAAAAGATAAAAATAAATTAGCTTTCAACCTAGAATTTGCAAGGTATGAGTCATTAGATCCTAGTTTTAACCTTTTCCAAATGGGTGAAGATGCAAGTATAAATATAAAAAATGATGGTCAAATATTTGCAACTATAAGCGATAATAAGTTATATATTTATGATACAAATTCCCTAAAAAATGACTATGATAAGCTTAAGCAATACCAATTAGAAAAAGAAAATAAAGAAGAAAGCAAAGAAGAAAGTAAGACAGAAGTTGTTAAAGAAGACAACAATAGCAGCAATGAAACTAAGGAGAACACAGACAAAGAAAATTCTACATCTACTCCAAGTAAAGAAGTTATAAAATTTGAAAATGATTCTGATACTTATTCATCTTTAAACCGTACAAGTAGCAATCCTGATGTTAAAAAAAGAGCAAAAAGAAGTCTGTTTAGTTTATATAGTAATGAAAATTATAAATTTGAAATTTATAAATATGATGAAGAAGATAATAGCCCACTTGAAGGTGCAGAATTTGAATTACAATCAACAGATGGGAATTTTAAAAATATATATAGTTCAGATTCTAATGGTAAAGTTTTTATAGATAACTTAAAATCTGGAACATATAGCCTAGTAGAGAAAACAGCTCCTTTAGGCTATCAAAAGATAAGCAAAAAATGGACTGTATTTGTTAATAGTCAAGGAAAGGTGTTTATAAGTGAACTAGGAGAGCTTGCAGAAGATCCACAAATCCAATATAGAAGCAACTTGACTGATAATATAAAGATATTAAATAGCTCTGAAATCAAAAGTACGAATCCAGTAAACACATCTAATGATACGAATAAATTTACTATAGATTTGGATTTGCAATTAAACACAAGTGCAAAGGAAGGAGATTACTTTACACTAGATGTATCAGACACCCTTCATTATAATATGATTCAGCCAGATAAGCTTAATTATCCTAATATTCTTACAGCTGATGGAGTGATTTTAGCTTATCCAGTTATTAATCCATCTTTTGATATAGAAAGAGGAACCAATAAAAAAATAAGTTATGTATTTACAAATGCTATAGAGGGACTTCAATCTGTCGATATGAAACTGCATTTAGAGCATTCAGTAAATGTGAATGTGGCATATTATAATAGGGACTATGACTTTTATGTAGGCATAGGGGATCAAACATTATCAAAGAGAGTTTCTGTTGTACACACCAATGTTTCTGTAGGTAAAAATAATATATCAAATATCAAGGCTGCATATGAATATGTTAATGATCAAAATGGAAGGTATGTACAACTAGCTTATATTAATCCTCTTTCAAGGAATATAAGTGGACAAGCTCAAATACAAGTATATCCTGCAAGTTCTAATTCTCAATATATAAATACTGCTAACTTATCTGATGAAAAGACAACTATAAAATTATACAAATTTGTAGGAAATTCTCTGCCAGATGCGGTAATAATGCACCATAGTCAATTTGAAGAAGTAAATCCTAGTAGCTATACTGTTAGATACGATTATTCTTTTGCTACCCCAACAGCAATAATTGACATTAAAAACAATATAGGAACATCTACTTATCTTTTAAGAGTAGAAAGTGAGCTGGATTTAGATGTCCAAAATCCAGATAGAAAACCTCAAGGTCCAATACAAACTATAGTTTTTAGCAAAGGTGGGGATGCTACAAGTCCTAAAGATGTAATAGGTAAAACAAATGCAATCTTGGTACAAGGTTCATCTGCTAGTGGTAGTGGTGATTATGAAAAACCAATTTTAAAGGTTCCAAATAAAAAACAAATAGGCGAATTTAAAGTAATAAAAAAGGACAAAAAAGGTAATCTCTTAGCCGGTGTCAAATTTCAATTGATGGATGAAAAAGGCAATGTCAAAAGGGAAGAGAAAACAGGTGAAAATGGAGAAATTATCTTTAAAAATTTAGCCTATGGTAGGTATTGGCTAAAAGAAATACAATCACTTCCTGGCTATATTGTAGATAAGAAACCTATACCAATCAACATAGGTACTGAATTCTCTACCAAAATTGAAGAAGGATATGTACCTAAAGATGTTTCAGATTTATTTATATTAGATAAGAGTAAGTCTTCTATAGATATCAACAGAAAATGATGAAAATATTGTAAAGCCTAATATGGGAGAAGGAATATCAATAAATCTTTATTATAAATTAGATCAAAGAACTAAAATCAATCCAGGAGATACTTTTACATTAAAGTACTCAGATAATGTAGATATAGATGGGATTGGTTACTTAGGAGATGATCAACTAGATATTTATTCTCAAGCTGGTAAACTTGCAAGTGCAAAGATAAATGAAGATAGAAAGTCTATTACCTTTACCTTTACCGATTATGTAAAATATTATAGTGTTGATTATATAAGTATAAATACACATATGTATATAGATAGGCTAAAAATCAAAAATGATACATCAAATGTTGGAATAAGTGCTTCAATAGCAAATCAAGTATTTTCTGATTATATAAATGTAAGTTATGAATCTGGTTATGATCCATTAGTAAAGGTAAAAAATTATATGACCAAGCTAAATATTTCAAATAAGGAATTTACATCGGTTATATATGTTAACTGGCAAAAGGAAAATACATTTAATAAGACTTTATATTTTTATAGTGAAGATGCAGATATAGATATTACAAGCGTTAGAAAATATAGGGTAAATAATATCAATGCCTTACCAGACTCTTATGGAATAGATTTTGATAATTTAGCTAATGATAGAAATTTCACCTACTTAAATAGTAAATTTTATAATGGAGCAAGTCCAGGTGGAGTAAAATTTATAAAGATGATACTTGGAGATCAAAATGATTACAATGATTACCAAAGTAATGAAACATATCTTATTGAAGTAAAGGGAAAAGTTACAAGTGAAAATGCTAAACAATTAAAAACTACTGTTGAATACAATAGGTTCTCAAATAAAAGGTATTATTATGATAATTACAACTATTACGCATATTATGATCCTAAAGATGAAATAATAGATCAATCCTATACCTACTCAATATTCCATGAATCATCTGCAGAGGGTGGAGGAATAGTTTCACTTGAGTTAGAAAATAATGTAAATAAAATTGTATTTACCAAGGTATCTGATACACAAAAAACTTCAGATGAAGAAAATCCTCAAAACCAACCTACGAACAATACACTAGAAGGTGTTTCATTTGAACTTAGAAAAGATGGAGAAGTGCTATCAGATTCTAAAAGAGTATCAGATGAAAATGGAAACTTCTCTTATGAGAAATTAGCTAGTGGTTCCTATGAGCTGTGGGAGACAGAAAGTTTAGATGGATATGCACTACCAAAAGAAGCTGTATCAAGCTTTGATGTAGATAGTGAAGGCAATATCATAAATATCAAGGATAACACAACAGTCATAGTAAATAAAAAACTTAAAGCAAATATAGTATTTGAAAAAGTTGATAGTGATAATATAGAGAATAAATTAAAAGGAGCAGAGTTTATCCTTGAAAAACAAGATGAAAATAGCAAATTCCATCCTATAAATGAGAATGGAGATTTTGTAGAAAAACAAGAAGATGCGTATAAGGTAGAAAGTGACAGTTCTGGTAGATTTGGATTTCGAGAACTAGATGATGGAATTTATAGAATTAAAGAAGTAAAGGCTAAATTTGGTTACAAGTTACCAGAAGATGCATACTTATATGAATTTAAAGTTGAGAAAGCAAAGATATATCCTATAGATTTAAAAGAAAATAAAGTATCTGAAAGGGCATTAGTAAATGATGATAATAACCCTATAATTATAAAAAATAACAGAGAAGAATATCCATTTACTGGTGGAAAGGGAACAATATTATTTAGTATAGTTGGACTTATAGTTATGCTTTTTGCAGTAAGTTCTTATACTATTAGAAAAAAACCTATAAAGTAATATAAAAAGTGGCTGTTGCAAAAGTCAATTTATTATTTTGCAATAGCCACTTTTATTTTATCTATACACCTATTTAAATGTAAGAGAGTTTATTATATTTGAGTTTAAAAGGATGGTTTTAGCTGTATTTTTTAAAGGTCCTGTAAGAATCATAGAAACAAAATAGTCACCTTCTTCAAAGACCACCTTTTCTCCTTCAAGAGAGAATTGCTCTGTATAGATTCTAGCTTTTGATCTGAGGAAGGTCTTATCATTAATCTTCTCTTCAGTAATCTTTCCCATAGAAGTTATATAGGAAGGAGGAATTGATGTACCCTGGCTTTTGTTAAAAGCATCTTTAATTGTCATATTTTCCTCTTTTTTAATCTTTGAAACAATGACTTGATTTATAGTTTTTCCTGAAACTTGTTTTTCAAAAACTGTCAAAAGGTCTGATTTTTGGGTATTCTCCATATCGGCTGGGATTTTAAAAGAGAAATTTCCCATATTTATTTTTTTTGTAGCATATAGATTTATTTTATCTCCATAGTCTTTAAAGGACTTACTTACTATAGGAACATCTTCACTTTCTGGATAGGATGTTGAAAGAAGATCTGACATTATGAAAGAAGAATCATCTGATTTTTCCTTATTTTCTATTATTTCAAAATTAATAATATTTGCAGGAGTAGCTACATACATATTGGTATAGGAAAATTTATTGTCTTCTATTATAGAATAGGCTGCATTTTTATAATCACTATAAAGATTTACTACAGGCTGGGTAATATTTTTCCCGTCTTTTGCCTTATCCATTGTATTTTTTGAAGAAAATTCAAGTAACTTTTCTTTTAGTTCATTTTCTGAGTAATCTCCATCCTTAAAAAGCTTATCTATTTTTATAGATATCTCATAGTCATCTGACTCAGGAAAGTCTATTACATAAGAATCATCATTTGAAAAAACTAAGGCTCTATTAGGTATTCTTATATTATACATTGAGATAAAAAGATTTTTGTTATAATCAAGATTTTTAAGTTCTTCTTTCTCATAAGCCATATCTTTATTTGAATTTACATCAGATGGGTAATCTCCAAGCATCCTATCTACATAAAGAGATTTATCCCTTTTATATCCATCCATATAATCATAGGCATATTCGAGCTTGTTGTTTTTTTTATTCTTCTTATTTTTCTTATCATCAGAGCTTTTTGTTGAACTTACAGGATTTTTAGATAAGTTATTGCTGTAAGAATTCTCCTTTGTTTTACCAGTGCAAGATACCAGAAAAACAAGAGAAAGAATTATAAATATTTTTTTCATAAAACCACCTTTTATTTTATACCTAATGATTATATCATAAATTTGAAAAAATCAAAGTTTAAATGCTTTTCTATTTCTTGTAAATTTCTTTAATTTTGTTATAGATTTTGGTAAAATGTATTTGTAGCAAACGTTTCTATAATCTTAAAAGGAGAAAAAATGAATAGAGATTTAGGTATTAACTTATGTAGGGTAACAGAAGCCGCAGCCCTAGGCTCTGCTAAATATTTGGGTCAAGGTAGGAAAAATGAATCTGATAATATAGCAGTAGATCAAATGAGGGCTATGTTTACCTATCTTGGTATTAATGGAAAAGTTGTTATAGGAGAAGGTGAGATAGATGAAGCACCTATGTTATACATAGGAGAAGAAATAGGCAATATGGATGAAGATGATGTGGTAGACATTGCAGTAGATCCTATAGATGGAACTTCATCACTTGCCAATGGTGCCTCTAACTCCATTTCGGTAATAGCAGTTGCACCAAAAGGTTGTATTTTAAATGCACCTGATGTATATATGAATAAGATTGCAACCGGCTCTAAGGCTAAGGGATTTATAGATATTAACAAGTCCGTTAAGGAAAATATAGAAAATGTTGCCAAAGCTCTTGATAAAAAGATTTCTGATATAACTGTATCAGTCTTGAATAGACCAAGGCATGAAAAATTAGTAGAAGAAATAAGAGCCACAGGAGCAAGAATTTCCATGGTAGAAGATGGGGATGTTCTTACAGCTATTGCAACAGAACTATCTTATGGAAAGATTGATTTGATTATGGGAATAGGAGGTGCCCCAGAAGGAGTAATAGCAGCAGCAGCTCTTAAGTGTTTAGGAGGAGACTTCCAAGGAGTCTTTGCCCCATCTGATTCAAAGCAAGTTAAAAGATGTATAAAAATGGGCGTAGACTTTGACAAGGTATATAAGATAGAAGATTTAGTAAAAGGAGATGATGTGCTCTTTGCAGCCACAGGAATTACAGACGGAACCTTCCTTAAGGGAGTATCTTACATGAAAAATAATATGGCAAAGACTGAATCTCTCCTACTTAGGCTACCTTCAGGAACTATTAGATTTATAAACTCAGTTCACAAGCTTAACCAAAAGCTTGACCAAAAATAGTTAAGTAAGAAAACTTATAAATATAAGAAAGAAAGAAATAATAAAGACTGTCTGGGCTGATTTTTTATAAATTAGCTCAGATCTTTTGACAAGCATTAAAGATAGGAGCATAAGTCCTATGCTCACAGACTTTGTTAGGAGATTTTTCTCAAAAATAAAATTCATACTGATAATGGCTATGTATATAAGTAATATTCCTATTATTATGTTAATTTGTAATTTAAAAGATTTCATAACTGTTTCCTTAGGGGATATTATTTTAGGTATTTAGTAAATGATAGCTATTATCAATTAAATTATAACCTGCTTCTTTCCTAATGTCAAGTGGTAGAAGATGTTAATTTGTAAATAAAATTTTATAGATATTTATTATGCTTGTCTAACAATCTAAGCTTATCATTTTAAGAAAAAAATATCTATAAAATCATAATAATGGGGTAATATATATTTATAGTGTCAGTATGTTATAATATTACTGTACATATTAGGAGGTGAATGATGGCAAGTGAAGTTTTAAATCAAGTTAAAGAAGCTGAAATTAAGGCTGATAAACTTGTAGACGATGCCAAGAAAAAAGCCAAAGATATAATTGATGCCGCCAAAAAGGAGTCGGAGATTGAATCTTTAAAGGCAATTGAAGCTGCCAAAACCCATGCTAAAGATATAAAAGATAAGGCTAAGGCTAAGGCAGAAGATGATAAAAAGCCAGTTATAGCTAAGGCCAATGAAGATAGTGAAGAAATTAAAAATAGGGATCAAGGAGAAATTGATGACCTTCTAGAAATTTTGGTAGAAAGGATAGTAGCAAATGGCAATAGTTAAAATGGATAAGTTTAATCTTTTTTCCTTTGAATATGATAGAAGCCTGCTTCTTGATATATTGCAAAAGTTTAACTATGTTCATTTTAATGATCTTAAAGTCGATGATGATGAGGACTACTTAAAAGAGGTAGATAACTCTAATAGGCTACTTGAAATTGATGAGAATATTTCAAAACTTGATTATGCTATCTATTCTTTAGAAGAATATCTTGAAAATGGTAAAGTCAAATTAAATAAAAAGGATATGAGTATTGAAAATCTCAACAAGGAAGGTTTAAATTTTAGGTTTGATAAAATCTATCCAAAGCTTAAAGAAGACCTTGATTTAAGGGATAAGGCTAAGGATAAGATTAAAGAACTTAGGGCGAATAATGTTGAATTAGAACCTTTTAAAAACCTTGACCTTAGTGTAGAAGAGATAGAACACTCTCATAGGTTTTTTGTAGAAATTGGTACAATTACAGATCAATTTTATAAGGACTTTGATAAAGACCTAGTTAAAGAGAATTTTTCTCAATCCTTTGTAGTCGAAATTTCAAAAAGGGATAATGTAAATTTCTTATATGCAATATCAAGCCTTGAAGAAAGTGATAGATTTAAACTCTTTCTTAGAGATCATGGTTTTTCTAAGTCTATTATTAAGACTAGAAAAAAAGCAAATGAACAAATTTATTTAAATAATAAAAAAATTGAGGAAGAAGAAAAAAAATTAAGAGATAATGAGAAAAGGATTAAAGATTTTATAGAGCTTTTGCCTGATCTTTACCTTTATAAAACCTATCTTGAAAACTTAAGAAGAAAAGAAGCTTCAAGTGAGTATTTTCTAAAGACTAAAAGAGTTGATATGATTGAAGGTTATATACCAAGAAACTTAAATAAAAAGTTTAAAGACGATCTAGATCAAGCCTTAGGAGATGGATACTTACTAGAAATAAATGAAGCAGAAAGGGATGACTCTGATGTACCAATAATTTTGGATAATCCTAAGTTAATTGATCCATACGATTCTATAGTAGAAACCTACTCCCTACCTAAGTACAACGAAGTTGACCCAACTCTTTTGGTTTCAATCTTCTATACTATTTTTACAGGTTTCATGCTTGGGGACTTTGGTTATGGACTTTTATTATTTTTGGGAACCTTGATTTTACCAAAAGTAGTTGACCTTCCAAAATCAACCCTTAAAATGGTAAGACTTTTTAAAAGAGTAGGACTTTCAGCTTGTGTGTTTGGATTAATATTTGGTTCCTTTTTTGGTGGAATTATACCAATACCAGGACTTATAGATACACAAAAAGACTTTAACACTCTTATGATAATTTCACTTATCATAGGTGGTATTTCCTTATTTACTGCTCTTGGAGTAAAGGCCTATATGCTAATTAGAGATGGAGATCCACTAGGTGCTATATTTGATGTATTATTTTGGTATATGGCAGTAGGTGGAGCAATAGCATGGTTTTTACTAGAAAATGAAGCAAAAAAGATTGCTATGATAGTAATGGTAGTAGGTATGGTAGGTATAGTACTAACTGGAGGGCGTGAGAACAAAACGGTAGCTGGTAAAGCTGCTGGAGGTCTTTATTCTCTATATGGTATAAGTTCATGGATTGGAGATTTTGTTTCTTTTCTAAGACTTATGGCCCTTGTTCTTTCAGGTGGATTCGTAGCCTACTCAGTAAACCTAATTGTAGCAATGGTATGGTCAGCTGGAATTATAGGTAAGGTTGCTGGAGTTATAATATTTGTTGGATTCCAATTATTTAACCTATTTTTATCAACTCTTTCAGCCTATGTTCACTCACTTAGACTTATATATGTGGAAATGTTTAACAAGTTCTATGAGGGTGGAGGTAAGAAATTTAGACAAATGATAGAAGATAGTAAATTTATAAATATAATCAGAGGAGGATACAATGGTTGATTTTTTAATTCAAAATGGTGGAAAAATTATGGGTGCTGTAGGTGTTGCAATAGCAGTATTTTTATCAGGTATGGGATCTGCTAAAGGAACTGGTATGACAGGTGAGGCTGCAGCAGGACTTACAGTAGAAGAACCAGGAAAGTTTGGTAAGGCACTTGTACTTCAACTTTTACCAGGTACACAAGGACTTTATGGATTTGTAATTGGATTTATGATTTTAGGAAAACTAGGTGGAGATGTTTCATTTGAACAAGGACTTTATTATATATTTGCAGCACTTCCTATAGGTATGGTTGGATATTTCTCAGCTATAGCTCAAGCTAAGGTGGCAATAAGTGGTATGAATATCTTAGCCAAGAATGAGGACAACTTCGTACAAGGTATAGTATACGCCGTAATGGTAGAGTTATATGCAATTTTAGGTTTCGTAATTTCACTACTTCTAATAAATAAATAGTAAGGGTTTATTATGAGTAAACTTGATTTATTATTAGATGGTATAAGAGAAGATTCCAAAAAGGAAGCAGATCATATACTAGCTAACGCTAATAAAAGAAGTGAAGAAATAAAAAAAGAATCAAAAACTGATTCTGATAAAGAAGTTAAAAGAATAGTAGATAATGCCGAAAAAGATGCAAAAAGAATTATAGAAAACTCAAAGGTAACTAGTGAAAGAGAGGCTCGTGATATAAAAATCAGGGCTAAAAATGAGCTAGTAGATGATATTTTAGATAAGCTTTTAGAAAAACTTAGAAAACTTGGTCCTAATGACTATAAAAAATTTGTAGAAAATAGGCTTAAAGAAATTGATGTTAATAATGGAGAAATTCTCCTACAAAAGGATATGAAATATCACTTTGATGAAAATAGCTTTAATGGTTTAAAATTATCTAAAGAAAGCGTAGATGAAGGCTTTGTAGTGAGAAGTGGAAAAATATCTTATGACAATAGGTATTCTTCCCTACTTAACTATGATAGGGATAATTTGGAAAAAATTATAGCAGATAGAATATTTAAGTGAGGTGATTAGATGGATAGAGAACAGTTTATCCGTGCTTCTGTAACAACAAGAGTATATGAAAAAAATCTCCTTACTTCAAATAATATTCAAAGGCTAGTAGATAGCTCAAATCTTTCTGAGGCAATTTCCCTTTTAAATGACTCAAGTTATGGGGAGTTTATGAAGGATATAAATAGGAATGAAGAATATGAGAAGGCACTTTTATCTATGCTTAAAGAATCTTACAAAAAAATAAGAAAAATAAGCCCAGATAAAAATCTTATAGTATTTTTAGAAGAAAAATACAACTTTCACAACCTCAAAGTCTTAGTTAAAGAGCTAATCCAAGATGCCGATTATTCTACTGCCTATATGGATATAGGTACAATTGATTTATCAGCTATAAAAAAGGCTATAAAAAGCGATTTTAAGACTTTTGATGATGTGTATATAATATATGCTAAAAATGCCCTAGACTTATATGAAGATACAAAAGATCCACAAGATATAGACTTATCTCTTGATAGGGACTTTTATCAAAAGCTTCTTATAGATGCTAAAAACTTAACTTTTGATTCATTAGTTGACTTTACTAGACAAAGAATTGACCTTGTCAATCTTAAGTCACTTTTGAGGATTAAGGGTCAAAATCAGTCTATAGACTTATTAAAAAAAGCCTTAATAGATGGTGGATTTATTAATAAGAATAATTTTATTCTTGGCTTTAACCAAGATGTGGGTCTTTTAGCAAACTTTTTTATAAATGAAAAAACTTATCCTCTAGTAAAAAAGGCCCTTGATAGCAAGGACCTAAAAGAGGCTACAAGAATGATAGAAAAGGCTATAGATGATTATTTACTAGACTTTGCCAAAGACTCTAAGAAAGTTAGCTATGGACCAGAGGTTATACTAGGATATTTGATAAATCGTGAAATGGAGATTAAAAATCTTAGGATAATTCTTGTGGCTAAGCAAAATATGCTTTCTAGAGAATTTATAGAAGAAAGGTTGCGTAATTTATATGTATAGGGTAGCCGTTATAGGAGATAAAGATTCAGTCCTAATGTTTAAAGCATTGGGAGTTGATGTATATACAGCAGTTGATGGAGATAGTGCAAAAAAACTTGTGAATGAACTTTCCAAAGAAGATGTTGGAGTTATATTCATAACAGAAGACTTTGCAAAAGAAATTCCAGAAACTATAGATAAGTACAGAGAAGAAATGACTCCAGCAATTATACTTATTCCATCCAACAAGGAAAATCTTGGATTTGGATTGGCAGATATCAATAGAAGTGTAGAAAAAGCTGTTGGAGCTAACATTTTGAACTAGAAGGAGACCAATTTGAATAAAGGTAAAATAACAAGAGTATCAGGTCCACTTATAGAAGCGAAAGGACTTACTGATGCCAATATCTATGATGTGGTCGAGGTTTCAAAAGATAAGCTCATCGGAGAAATAATAGAGATGAGGGGAGATGTTGCAAACATCCAAGTTTATGAGGAAACAACAGGAATAGGACCAGGAGATGAGGTAGTTTCTACTGGAGCACCCCTTTCAGTTGAGCTTGGACCAGGGCTTCTTGAAAGAATGTATGATGGAATCCAAAGACCTCTAGAAAAACTTGAGCTTTTGGCAGGAGAATTCCTCAAAAGAGGAGTTACAGCACCACCACTAGATAGGGAAAAACTATGGGAATTTAGACCAGTAGCAAAAGTAGGCGATGAGGTTAAACCAGGTTATGTCCTAGGCTTAGTAGATGAAACCACTGTAATAGAACACAAGATAATGGTTCCAAATGGAGTATTTGGAAAAGTTAAAGAGATAAAAGAAGGTGAGTTTACAGTAGATAGCACCATTGCTATTATTGAAACTGAAGATGGGGAGAAGGAACTTAACATGATCCAAAAATGGCCAGTGAGAAAAGCTAGACCATTTAAGAGGAAACTTGACCCAGATACACCACTTATAACAGGACAAAGAGTTATAGACACTTTCTTCCCCGTTGCAAAAGGAGGAGCTGCTGCTATACCTGGACCATTCGGATCAGGAAAGACTGTAATCCAACACCAAATTGCAAAATATGCAGATGCTGATGTTGTAGTTTATGTAGGTTGTGGAGAACGTGGCAATGAGATGACTGATGTATTGGATGAATTTCCAGAACTAGAGGATCCAAAAACAGGTGAATCTATCATGAAAAGGACAGTACTTATAGCAAATACATCAAACATGCCAGTAGCAGCAAGAGAGGCTAGTGTCTATACAGGTATAACACTAGCTGAGTACTACAGAGATATGGGCTACTCAGTAGCCTTAATGGCAGATTCAACATCAAGATGGGCTGAGGCACTTCGTGAGATGAGTGGTCGTTTGGAAGAGATGCCAGGAGATGAAGGTTTCCCAGCATATCTTGCTAGCCGTATAGCAGACTTTTATGAAAGAAGTGGAAAAGTTATAATAAATGGAAAAGATGATATTGAGGGCTCTCTATCAGTAATAGGAGCTGTATCTCCTCCAGGAGGAGACCTATCAGAGCCAGTAACCCAAGCAACCCTCCGTATAGTAAAGGTATTCTGGGGACTTGACTATGACCTTTCATACCAAAGACACTTTCCAGCTATCAATTGGCTAAATTCATATTCTCTATACCAAGATGAGATGGATAACCATATAGACAAGACTATAAATGAAGGATTTTCTAAAAATAGGATGAGGGCTATGAGCCTTTTACAACAAGAATCATCTCTTCAAGAGATAGTAAGACTTATAGGTCGTGATGGATTAAGTGATGATGATAAACTAAAGCTTAATACAACAAAATCACTAAGAGAAGACTTTCTTCAACAAAATGCTTTCCATGATACAGATGCTTTCTGTCCTATGCAAAAGCAAGATCTTATGCTTGATACAATCCTATATTTCTATGACAAATCTCTAGAAGCTCTATCAAATGGAGCAAATCTTGAACAATTAGAAAATTTGGATGTAAAAGAGAAAATTACAAGACTTAAACTTATAAAAGATGAAAATCTAGAAGAGTTTGACCAAATTAAAGAAGAGATAGATAAACAATGCAAAGAAGCTGAAGCTAAGGGGGATGATGAATAATGCTTAAAGAATATAAAAGTGTATCAGAAGTTGTAGGACCCCTAATGCTTGTAGAAGATGTAGAAGGGGTTGACTACGAAGAACTAGTAGATATAGAACTTCAAACAGGAGAAAGAAGAAGAGGAAGGGTTATAGAAGTTGATGAAAAAAACGCTATGGTTCAACTTTTTGAAGGCTCTTCTGGAATTAACCTTAAATCAACATCAGTAAGATTTCTAGGTAGGCCACTTGAACTTGGAGTAAGTGAAGATATGATAGGAAGGACTTTCAATGGTTTAGGCAGACCAATAGATGATGGTCCATCTATAATTCCTGAGGAAAAAAGAGACGTAAATGGGGTAGCAATAAATCCTGTAAGTCGTGACTATCCATCAGAATTTATTCAAACAGGTGTATCAACTATAGACGGACTTAACACCCTTGTTCGTGGACAAAAGCTTCCAATATTCTCAGCTTCAGGACTTCCACACAACAAGTTTGCAGCCCAAATTGCAAGACAAGCTAGAGTATTAAATGATAGTGAAGATTTCGCTGTAGTATTTGCAGCTATTGGTATAACTTTCGAAGAGGCACAATTTTTTAGAAAAGACTTTGAAAAAACAGGCGCCTTAGATAGGTCAGTAATGTTTATAAACCTTGCGGACGATCCTGCCATAGAACGTCTTTCTACACCAAAGATGGCTCTTACAGCAGCAGAATACCTTGCTTTTGAAAAGGATATGCAAGTATTAGTTATAATGACAGATATGACCAACTATGCAGAAGCTCTTCGTGAGGTATCAGCAGCAAGAAAAGAAGTTCCAGGACGTCGTGGATATCCAGGTTACCTTTATACAGACCTTGCAACTTTATATGAAAGAGCAGGAAAACTAAAGGGAAAACCAGGTACCATTACCCAAATTCCAATCTTAACTATGCCAGAAAATGATATAACCCACCCAATCCCAGATTTGACTGGATATATAACAGAAGGGCAAATCATTTTATCAAATGAGTTATACAATCAGGGTATCCAACCACCAGTATCAATCCTACCATCCCTATCAAGACTTAAGGATAAGGGTATAGGTGAGGGAAAAACTCGCGAAGATCATGCTGATACTATGAACCAAATCTATGCAGCATACGCATCAGGTGTTGATGCAAGAGAGCTTCAAAAAATCTTAGGTGATTCAGCCCTATCAAAGGCAGACTTAGCCTTTGCAGAATTTGCCAAGGAATTTGAAAATAGGTATATAAACCAAGGTTTCTATACAAATAGAACAATAGAAGAAACTTTAGATCTTGGTTGGCAACTTCTCAAAATCATACCAAAATCTGAACTTAAGAGAATTGATGACGAACTTATCGAAAAATATCTGGACACTGATAAGACAAAAGAGGAGAATTAGATCATGGCTAGGCTTAATGTAACTCCTACAAGGATGAACTTAAATACCTTAAAGAAGAGATTGGCTACTTCGACTAGGGGATACAAGCTTTTAAAAGACAAGCAAGATGAGCTTATGAGACAATTCCTAGAAAAGATTAGGGAAAATAAAAAACTTCGTGAAGAAGTTGAAAAACTCTTAAAAAACTCATCAAAGGACTTTCTAGTAGCCTCATCACTTATGAGTCCAGAATTTCTTGAAGAGGCAGTTAGCTTTCCGACCCAAAAAGTGGGGGTAGATATAAAGACAAAAAATGTCATGAGCGTAAGGATTCCTGCTATGGAATTTAAGATAAAAAAGGGTGACAATGAAAATGCATCCATCTACCCATATGGTCTTGCCCAAACATCAGCAGAACTTGATACGGCTATAGAGGGTCTAAATGAGGTTATGGATAAGCTTTTGAAATTAGCAGAGCTTGAAAAGACAACCCAGCTTATGGCAGACGAGATAGAAGGAACAAGAAGAAGGGTAAATGCCCTAGAATATAGGACTATACCTGATCTTGAAGAAACTATAAAATATATAAGAGCTAAACTAGAAGAAAACGAAAGAGCTACTATATCAAGGCTTATGAAAGTAAAAGATATAATATCAGATCAAGCTTAGTCTTGAATATAGGAAAATTCGTAGTTTAGTAGAATAATGGGACGTTTAAAAACGTCCTTTTATAAAATACATAAAACAAGGAGAATGTAATGGATACAGAAGGACCCTACGCGAATATAAAAATTTTCATAGTTGTTTTGGCCCTTATTTTTATAAATGCAACAATTAATATGATGTTTTCGGCATTTACAAGTCTAAACCACCAAAGACTAAGAGATATGGCGGAAGATGGAGATGATGAGGCGAAAGACATCTTAAAATTATCTCAAGACCAACAAAGACTAATGCAAACCCAAAATTTTCAAGATGCAGTACTATCAATTATAACTATGGCATATCTTTTATTAAATATCAATACATCTTTAAAGATATTTCTTAATAGGGAATCAGACTTTATGCAAATTGTCATAATGCTAATGATGGTAGTTGTATTTGTAGTTATAAAAAGAATATTTGCTAACATGATTCCACAAAGGATAGGTATAAGAAACCCATATCAGATAGCTAAAAGCACTAGGCTATTGGCAAGCTTTATTCTTTTTATAAACAAAGCCTTTGTAGGTATTGTAAATAAAGTAACTAACCTAATTATGGCAATTTTTGGCATAGAAAGCAAAGCCATAGAAAAGGAAGTTACAACTGAACAAATTAAATCTATTGTCCAAGTTGGAGAAGACCAAGGAGTCCTAAGACCCCTAGAGTCTAAGATGATTAACTCAATCATGGAATTTGATGATGTATGGGCAGAAGAGATAATGACAGCAAGACCTGAAGTATTCATGATAGATATAAAAGATAGGCAAAGAAAATATCTAGATGAATTTATAAAACTTAAACATTCAAGAATACCTGTCTATGATGAAGATCTTGATAATGTATTAGGTATAATATATACCAAAGACTATCTGCTTGAGGCAATAGATGTTGGTATAAAAAGCGTAGATATAAGAAAACTTATAAAACCAGCTTTTTTTGTTCCAGAAAAGATAGAAACTGACAAACTCTTCCAACAGATGCAAAAAGACCATATACATATGGCAATTCTTATAGATGAGTATGGTGGATTTTCAGGAATTGTTACCATGGAGGACTTGGTAGAAGAGATAGTAGGAGATATGGATGATACTTATGATAAGGACCTACCTGATATAAGAACATCAACAAAGGGCTCTTATATAGTAAAAGGTTCAACATCAATAAGAGATTTAAACGAAATACTTGATATAGACATAGATGAAGATGATGATCAATATGATACGGTAGCTGGATTTTTAATCGATAAATTGGGATATATACCGGATGATGATAGCAGCGATAAAAAAGTAATCTATAAGGGATATGAATTTAAAATTCTCTATATTGAAGAAACTAGAATAAAAATAGTAAGAATAAAAAAAATCAATAAAGAAAAAGAAGAAAGCACTACCGCATAATACATGGTAGTGCTTTTGTTTACAATAATCTACTTATAATCTTCTATATTGATAATCCTATCAAACTTATTCAAATAATCACAATCTTGCTTGTGAGTTATAACAATTCTTGTTATATCATCCATAGAAAAAATTAGATTGTCGATAGTTTGGGATGATTTAGGATCAAGACCTGTTTGAGGTTCATCAAATATAATTAATTTAGCATTTTTATAAATTGCCCTTGCAATCTCTAACTTCTTTTTCTCCCCACCAGAAAGAGAATTACTATCAAGTTTCTCATCTTTTTTTTGTGAAAGCAAATAATCTAAATCTACTTTTTTTATTATATCCAAAACTTCATTTCTATCATAATCACTACTTCCTAAAACAATATTTTCCAACAAGTTCATATTGAAAACTATTGGATTTTGTGGAATATAGTAGATTAGAGAATATATTTCTAACTCACTAAAATCTCTAAAATCACCATTATCAAAACTAATATCCCCTTTATAATTTTCATTTATTTTCATAAGGATTTTAGCAAGAGATGATTTTCCAGAACCTGATTTTCCTATTATTGCATAAGATTTATTTTCCTTAATATCAATACTCAAATTAGAAAAAATCTTATTATTATCATAGGAGAAATCAAGATTTTTAATATTTAAATCAAGTTTTGGCTTAAGCTTATCTTTTTTGATAAAATCTTTTTTAGGAAGTTTTTCTAAAACCAAATTTTTTATCTCTTTTGTTGAAAAAACATTGCTTGTATATCTAAAAGCTTCAGCTATAGCATTTGTTGAAATAGAAACCAAAGTAATAGATGCAATAAGTTCTTTTAAAGATATATGTCCCTTACTTACAAGAATAGATGCAAATAAAATAATAAGCATTGCTGATAATAAATTTAGAGCAAACATAGATTCATACAAGATAGAAGTTGATAAATTCAATTTTTTTTCTTGCATCTAGCAAATTTTTATTAGATTCATCAAATCTTTTTATAAAAAACTTTTTGCTATTAGATTCCTTTATAAGCAAAAAACCATCCAATAATTCATTTAGTCTACTTAGATATATTGAATGTTTGTTTGATCTTAGTATTCTTAAATTTGAAATCTTCTTAGAAAAGATTTTGCTAATCATAGCAGGAAAAATTACAAATACTATAGTAAGAGTCAAAATAATTATATGTATCTTATATAAGGCAATCAAATACACAAGAACTTGACCAATACCCTTTATAGAATTAGGCAAATTCATTAAATAATCTAGCCTAAGTTGATCGATATTTTGGTCTATATCCGTAATATAATTTTCTTTTTTACTTAAATAAAAAGAAGAAATTTTATTTTCATACAAACCTTCAAAATAATCATGTCTTAATTCAAAACTTATACTATTAGCAAATTTTTGGCAATTTAATTCTGAAATATAAAATGAAATATAAGAAAAAGCTATATAAATTATTGTAGTAATACAAACTTTTCCTATATTAGGATTATCATTTTTTATTATAATATCAACAAATTCAGCAGACTTTAGACTATAAAGATAGATAAAATATACTTCTAATATGCCAAAAAAAGTAGATAAGAGTAGATTTGATTTGTATTTGTATATGTATTTTTTCATTTTAAAACTCCACTTTTTATTATTTTCTTCTACAAAAAATCTTTCGGTGTTATCATTTTCGAATTCTTCATATTCCATAGTTTCAAAATTTTCATCTATATAAATTATCTCATAGCTTAGACAATTAGTGACAATGAATATAGGTTCATTAATTCCTAAATTAGAAGATTTTTTGTTTCTAAGATTATATATAATAATATTTATATTTTAATAATATCATGCCTAAAAAAATTGTCAATTTTTTGATAAAAAAATATAACAATAAAATAATATATAACAAAAGGTGTATTTTTTTAGTATATAAATTTTTCTTATAGACCTTATAACAATCATATATTTTACAAAAAGTAAATTCGGATATATCATATTTATGAAAACGTAATCATTAGAAAGGAGATGTGTTTTGAAAAACAATGATAAAATATCGGGCAAAGCCTTGATACCATTTTTAGTTTTTGTGCTAATCTATCTATCTACTGGCATCATTCTACATTTAAATAATGTTGAGATGGCTTTTTACCAACTACCAGCACCAATTGCAGCCTTTGTTGGTATTATAAGTGCATTTTTATTATTTAAGGGAAGTATTGATGAAAAGTTTGATAATCTGATTGAAGGTTGTGGAGATTCAAACATAATTATAATGTGTTTGATTTACTTATTGGCTGGAGCCTTTTCTACTGTAGCCAATGCCTCTGGTGGTGTAGATTCAGTAGTAGGTTTGGGACTATCATTTATACCCGCTAGGTTTTTGACAGCTGGTGTATTTTTGATAGCTTGTTTTATCTCTATTGCTACAGGCTCATCGGTTGGCACAATTACAGCTTTAGGTCCAATAGCGGTTGGACTTGCAACATCAGGAGGAATAAACCTTGCTTTAATGTTGGGTTCTTTGGTAGGTGGGTCTATGTTTGGTGACAATCTTTCAGTTATATCCGATACGACCATAGCAGCTACAAGAACTCAAAATTGTGATATGAAAGATAAGTTTAGGATGAATATGAAAATGGCTTTACCATCTGGAATAATAACTTTTATCTTGTTATTAATCTTCGGTAAACCTGAAACACAAGCTCAAGCATCTGACTTAACTTATAATATTATTGAGATTATACCTTACATATTTGTACTAGTAGTTGCACTTATGGGTGTTAATGTATTTTTAGTGCTTACAGGTGGCATAGTTTTATCAGGCATTGTTCTTCTTATAAACAATGGTTTTAATCTTTTGGCCCTATCTCAAACCATGTGGGAAGGTTTTACAGGAATGTTTGAGATATTTCTCTTATCCATGCTTATAGGAGGTCTTTCTAATATGGTTTCCAAAGAGGGAGGAATTAATTGGATAATTGCAAAGATTAGAAAATTTGCCAAGGATGAAAAATCTGGAGAATTGGGGATTGCATCGCTTGTATCTTTAGCGGATATTGCAGTAGCAAACAATACTGTAGCCATAATTATTTCAGGTCCTATAGCAAAGAAGATGTGCAATGAATATAAGATTGATCCAAGAAGATCAGCCTCTCTCTTAGATACATTTTCATGTGTACTTCAAGGTTTTGTGCCATATGGAGCCCAAGTTCTTATAGCAGCAGGTTTTACTAAGGGACTTGTTGCACCTTTTGAGCTTATACCATTTTTCTGGTATCAATTTATCCTAGCTATAATTTCCATAATATCAATCTATATACCATTTACTAAGGCTAAGGATAAGTGGAACTTTGAATATGATATGCCGGAATCAAAGATTGCCAATCATCTTAAAAATCTGGAAGACACAGAACAAGCTCTTTCTTAATCAAAGATAGGTACTGTTTACAAAGAGGTGAAAGTCTTCTTTGAGCCTTATATACATAACCTATATCCATAGAAAGATTATCAGGATTTTCAAGCCTTATAGTTTTTATATTATCATAACCGCTATTAGGGTGTATGCATCCAGTACCAATATTGAATGCCTTTGTGTTAGAAATAAGTCCAAGAGATGTTCCCCTATCCTGGGTATAGATTATCTGCTTATGATTTGGAAGAGTTATAAACTCCTCAGGCAAAATCTCGGATTCGTCTTGTTCATAGATTATCATAGGGTAGTCATATAGACTTTCTATACTTATAACTTCCTTATTTGCAAGAGGGTGGTCTTTATTTAAGAAAACGTGAGGTATAACTTGGGCTATAGAAGTATAATTTAGGGATTTTTCCCTAAAAAGATCAAATATTGCCTTCTTATATGAGTCATTTATATAAATAAAGGCAATTTCAGAATAATCGTTTTCAACATTTCTAATAGCATCGAGAGAGGTGGTTTCCTTAAGGTAGAATTTAAAGACTTGCTCCTTATGAAGGCTTATTAGTTTCATAAAGGCAGATACTGCAAAGTTAAAATGTTGGCTTGAAACACTAAGTTCATTAGCATCTTTATTGATAGGAGCATATTGTCTTTGAATTTCCTTATATTTTTTGATTAAGTCTTGGCATTTAATCAGATATTCAAGGCCCTTGGCTGTAGTTTGAGTACCTGCTCTAGATCTTTTGAAAATCTTAAATCCCAATTCTCTTTCCAAATCATTTATGGCCATAGAGATTGCAGGTTGAGATGTGTAAAGCTTTTTAGCAGCCTTTGAAATAGAACCAGTTTTAGAAACTTCAATAGCGTAATAAATTTTAGTTAAATTCATAATACCTCCTAATATATTTTGAATTTATTATATTATATGTAATTTGTTTTGTAAAAATAAGAAAGGATAAAAAAATGACAGATATTAAAAAAGAAAGAGGATTTGCAACTAATACAATACATAAAGGATCATATAAAGATGGGTTTGGTTCTTTAGGACTTCCTATATATCAAACTTCAACTTTTATATTTGATAATGCCGAACAAGGAGGAAGAAGATTTGCCCTAGAAGAGGGTGGATATATATACTCAAGACTTGGAAATCCAACTAACAATGCCCTAGAAGAAAAACTTGCCGCCCTAGAAGGAGCAGAAGCTGCTGTGTCCACATCATCAGGAATGGGTGCAATAACATCATCAATTTGGCCATTTATTAAGGCTGGAGATCATATATTAGCTTGTAAAACCCTTTATGGATGTACCTTTGCCTTTTTAAATGAAATAAAAAAATTCAATGTAGATGTTGATTTTATAGATATGACAGACATTGATGAGCTTAAAAAGTCTGTAAAAGATAACACAAGAATAATCTATCTTGAAACACCGGCAAACCCTACTCTTGATATTATTGACATAGAAGCTGTAGCGAACTTAGCCAAGCAAAATAGTTCTGATACTTTGGTTATAGTAGATAATACCTTCGCAACCCCTTACCTACAAAATCCATTAAAACTTGGGGCAGATATAGTAGTTCACTCCGCCACCAAATACCTAAATGGACATGGAGATGTTGTTGCGGGATTTTCTGCAGGAAGCAAAGAATTAATGACCCAAGTAAGATTTGTTGGTCAAAAAGACTTTACAGGTTCAGTACTTTCAGCTCATGATGCCTTTTTAATCTTTAGAGGTATGAAGACTTTAGAAGTTCGTATGAAAAAACACGTGGAGAATGCTAAAAAAATAGTAGAAGCTCTAAAAGGAAATAAAAATATAGAAAAAATATACTATCCAGGACTTTCTGATTTTAAAAATCATGACATAGCTAAAAAACAAATGAAAGACTTTGGTGCTATGATTGCCTTTGAAGTAAAGGGAGGTATAGAATCTGGTAGGATTGTTATGAACAATGTTAAACTATGCTCACTTGCAGTAAGTCTTGGAGATTGTGAAACATTAATAGAACACCCTGCAAGCATGACTCATTCAACCTATACAGAAGAAGCATTAAAAGAAGCTGGAATTGCACCAGGACTTATAAGACTTTCAGTAGGACTTGAAGATAGTGAAGATATAATAGAAGATTTATTACAAGCCTTAGATAAAATTAAATAAAAATATTAAAAAACTCGATTATAGCAAATTTGGCTTAATCGAGTTTTTCTTTTATCTTTCCAATAAATCAAGTCCCAAAACATCCACATATTTTTCCAAAAAGACCATGGAGCCTTCAAGCATATAGACCTTGTTAAAACCTTGGCTTATTAGATTTACATTATCTATTATTATTCGATTTTTACTATTTTATATTTATTAATAAAATCAATATGTTTTTGTATTATATTTGAAAAAACTTGTAAGTTGATTATATACAAAACCTAACTTTTCCACAAAAAGACACATTAACTTAAATAAATTTTAATATTTTCTAATTTTTTCTAATATCAAATCATCTTTATTTAAAGAATACTGATAAGTAGAATAGCGTTTGATTTCAGTATGTAATACTATATATGGATTGTCCACTTGTTACCTCTACTATCACTAAATAAATGTTCTTTTTGTAGCTTTAAATATTCTATTACTGTATACAAGATTTCACACATTCTAAAATTAATTAGACTTGGTTTAATTATTTTTAATAAATTAAAAATTTTTTTAATTTATTCATTGAATAATCTACAATTCTTTAATATAATAACTAAGCTTGAATAAATTTAACGTTATATTTTTTTAAAATATCATTTTTATTTGTTGATAATTCTATATCTGAAATTAATAAATCGAAATTACTAGTATTCGTAATTTTGTAATTAGTTATTGATTGAAATTTTGTATTATCAGCTAAAATAATCTTTTTATTTGAATTTGTTATCATAGCTTCTCTTACTTTTGATTCTAAAATATTATTATCAAAAATACCTTTTTCTAAATTTACTTTTGGCGGAGAAATAAAACACTTGTCTGCAAAATAATTATTTATTTGCTCTACAGCTTCTACGCCAACAGTAGACATATTATTATTCCTTAAATAACCTCCTAAAACTATAAGATTTATATCGTTTTTTTTCTGAGTACATAATTGTGATATTATAAAAGAGTTTGTAGCAATTGTTACACTTAAACCAGATTCAAGTATGAATTTAGCTAGTTGATAACAGGTTTTACTAGAATCTAGAAAAATAAAGTCGTTATTATCAATAATTTCTAGAGCTTTTTTACATATTCTAATTTTCTCTTTTAATAATAAGATATTTCTTATTTTCGTAGGATATGTTTTATCATTCTTTTGAGTTAAAAAAGCACCTCCATGCGTCCTTGTAAGTAAATTAGATTTTTCTAATTCTTTTAAATCTCTTCTAATTGTTTCATCAGAGCAATTAAAAAAATCACTTAATTCAGTTACTAATACACTATCATTTCTTTTTAATAAATCTAAAATTTTATTTTGCCTATCTATCTTTAACATATTAATCCTTAAATTTTTATATTTTAACTATCATAGTATAAATTGTATCATAATTATCTCAAACAAAAAAACCACAAAATACCAAAAAAATCTCCAATATATTGTTTACTTTTATTTAATAATGTGGTATTATGATTGAAAGAAGCAAACGTTTTTATGAAGAAAAAAAAAACGAAAGGAGAAAAAAATGAAAGAAGAAAGAAAAAAAGGTAGTTTTTTTGGTTTAGTTCCATTATTAATATTTATATTTTTGTACATATTAATAACAATAATGACAGGTAGTGCTAGTTCCTTACCTCTAAATGTAGGAATATTAATAGCTTGTATATTTGCTTTTATATTTTCTATAAAAAAATCTAAAGGAAATTTAAGTTTTGATGAGTTAGTAACCATGTTTTGTAAAGGTGGTGGTGATGATACATTAATATTAATGTTTCTAATTTTCTTAGAAGCTGGGATGTTCTATCTTGTTGCTGATAGAATGGGAGCTGTTAAATCAGTTACAAACTTAGGCTTGAGTTTGTTACCTCAGAGTATGATTTTACCAGGTGTATTTATAATAGGTTGTATCTTAAGTTTTTCTATGGGAACTTCTATGGGTACTGTAACGGCTTTAATGCCAATAGGTGTTGCACTAGCAAACTCTACAGGGATATCGATGCCATTGATGTGTGGTACTGTAGTAGGCTCAGCAATGTTTGGAGATAATTTATCTTTTATTTCTGATACTACTATAGCAGCAACAAGAACTCAAGAAGTTGAAATGAAAGATAAATTTAGGGCTAACTTTCTAATGGTATTACCAGCAGTGATTATAACTCTGCTATTACTCGGTTTTATGTCAAGTTCATCTAACATATCTAATGAAAATCTTTCTTGGGATTTTATCCAGTTATTGCCTTACATATTAGTTATAGGATTATCATTAATTGGAGTTCATGTGATGTTAGCTATGGGATCTGCAATATTAGTTGGAGTAATTATTGGGATATTCCAAGGCACTTTTACATTGATAGAAGCATTTGGAATTTTAGGAGAAGGAATAATTGCGATGGAGGACATGGCTGTAATTGCTGTAATGGTAGGTGGATTGGTTGCGTTAATGCATTATTTAGGAGGCATAGACTGGTTGCTTTATAGATTGACTAGAAATGTTAAAGGTAGAAGTGGTGCAGAACTAGCTATCGCTTTTTTAGTATTTTTAGTAGATGTAGCAACAACTAATAATACGATTGCAATAATAACTGTAGGCCCTATAGCAAGAGATATTTCAGATGAATTTGGTGTAGATAGAGTAAGAACAGCAAGTATTCTTGATTTATTTGCGAGCATAGGTAATGGAATTACTCCATGGGCAGGACAAATTTTATTAGCAGCAGGAATAGCAGAGATATCAACTTTATCTATTGTGCCTTATTCATGGTATAGTATTTTGATGGCAATATTTGGTATAGCATTTATATTTGTAGGTTTTCCTAAAATAAAAACTCGAGATAATATAAACAGGAAGTGAGATAGCTATGAAATCAAAATTATTAAGCAATTTAGAAATATTGGATTATGTTCGCAATCATAACTTTTTTAAAGATAGTGATAACTTAAAATGTATAGAAATAGGTGATGGGAATATAAATTATGTTTTTAAAGTAAGTGATAATAATTCTGGAAAATCAATAATTGTAAAACAGTCTGATGTATATTTGAGATCATCAGGTAGACCTCTAGATATAAATAGGAGTGAAATAGAATATAATGCTTTAATATCTCAATATAAAAATTATCCAGGATCTGTACCTAAGGTTTATTTTTATGATAAAGAAAAATCAGTGATAATAATGGAAGATATCTCTTCTTATAAAAACCTAAGAAAAGAATTAAAAAAGGGAAATATATATAATCACTTATCAGATTCTTTGTCTGAATTTTTAAAAAGAACTTTAATTCCAACGACAGATTATGTTTTATCTAGAAAAGAGAAAAAGTTAAATGTCAAGAAATTTATAAATCCTGATTTATGTGATATAACTGAAGATCTTGTATTGACAGAACCCTATTTTAATTATAAAGATAGAAATATTATTAATAAGGATTTGATTAAATATGTAGAACAAAATATTTATGAAGATAAAAAATTGATATGTGAAGTATTGAAACTTAAGGATAATTTTCAAAGTAATTCTCAAGCTTTAATTCATGGTGATCTACATACTGGTAGTATATTTGTTAATGAAAATGGCATAAAAGTTATTGATCCAGAGTTTTCTTTCTACGGACCTATGGGCTATGACATTGGAAATGTTTGGGGAAATATTTCTTTTGCTTTAGCAAATAGTTTGATACTAAAAGATAAAAGAAAAAACGCGTTGAATAAATTATTAGAAGAAACAATAGATATGACCATATTTAAGTTATATGATGCATATGATAAGTATATTAAAAATGAATACTTTAAAAACGAATTATTTAAGCAAACCTATATTAGTGAGGTTATAGCAGATTCATTTGGATATGCAGGAACTGAAATTATTAGAAGGGATATAGGAGATTCTAAAGTGGACGAAATAACTTCTTTGAAAGATAGAGATAAAAGAAAAAAATTAGATATATTGCTAATTAATTTTGGCAAATACTTAATATTAAATAGGTACAAAATAAAATATGGTAAAGAAGTAGTTGATTATATAAATAATTTATAAAAGATATAAGGAGATATAATTATGAAAGTTTATGTTAGAGCACCTTATTCTGAAAATAATCTAATGGATTTGAAAAATATTTTTGATGAAGTTATATATGAACCCTGGACACTCACTGGAGAGAGATTTTATGAAAATGAAATGATAGACAATTTAAATAGAGTAAACCCAGATGTCTTAATAACAGAATTAGATAGGGTTACAAATAAAGTATTAGACTCATACAAAAATCTTAAGCTAATAGGAGATTGTAGGTCAAATCCAGCAAATATTGATATAAATGCATGCAATATGCATAAACTACCAGTAATATGTACGCCGGGTAGAAACTCTATTGCCGTTGCAGAATATATAGTAGGTATGATAATAATGAGCTATAGAAATATTTTACCCTCTATAGAATGGATAAAAGATGGTGAATGGAAGGAAGGCACTACACCATATTACACTTGGATGGGTCAAGAAATATATAACAAAGAAGTAGGGATAGTTGGACTTGGAGCGGTTGGAAAAAGTTTAGCAAATTTATTAACTAGTTTTGGAGCAAATATTTCTTATTATGATCCATATGTTAAAGATATAGAAAAATACAAAGAAAAGAACTTAGAAGATATTTTTAAAGAGTCAGATATAATTAGTATACATTTACCAGTGAATTCAGAAACAAATAATATGATAGATTATAAGCTCTTAAATTATATAAAAGAAGGAGGCATTTTAATTAATAGTTCCAGATCACAAGTAATAAATAACAACGATTTAATAAATATTATAAAAAATAAAAAAATAACTGTAATACTAGATGTTTTACCTAAAGAACCTCCTAAGTATAGTGAACTGGATTTTCTAAAAAATAATAATGTAATATTGACTCCTCATATTGGAGGTGCTACTTTTCAGGTTACATCACATCAATCTAAAATATTAAATGAAAGAATATTCAAATGGTTTAAAGGAGAAGATTTATTAAAAATAATTTATAATAAGGAGATTATTTAAGTGAAAAATTTTTATCTTCTAATTGATATAGGAACTGGAAATAGTAAATTGTCCATTATAGAAGATGATGGTAAAGTTGTAAAGTCTGAAAAGTTTAAAAATCATTATCGAATTGACTACAATTACAATGATTCAATCTATTTTTTACCAAATGAATATATGAAAAAATTTGAGGGAGCATTATTAAAGTTATTGTCAAATTTTGATAAAAAAATATCAGCCATTTCTTCTTCAAGTACAAGACAATCTGTAGTGTTGATTAATAATGATAACAAAGCTGTAATCGGTTTACCAAATATTGATAATAGAGGTAGGGAATATATATCTAATATTGAATATAAAAATATATATGAAAGAACTGGGAAAAAGTTAACTGAAGATTTTCCTGCAGCAAAAATCTTAGGTTATAAAAATGTATATAAAACTGAGTATAATGATATTTATAGTTTCACAAGTGTTAGTGAGTGGATAGCATTTGAATTTACCGGAAAGCTGACCATAGAACCTAGTCAAGCAACTGATACTCAATTATATGATTTAAATGATTTAGATTATTCATATGATATAGCTAAAATTTTTGAATTAGAAAGTTTGTCACCACCTAAAAAAGTTAATTCTGGCTTTAGTTTAGGAAAAATAAAAAGAGAATGGGTAAAAAAATTCAGTCAATTATCAGATGCCATATTTATTGTAGGAGGAGCTGATACGCAAGTTGCTATGAAGATTTATCCAAATCAATACAATTCATTGTATGTAATTTCTGGTACAACTACACCTATTATTAGCTTTTCAAAAAATCTTCCAAATATGGATTCTAAAGAGACTTGGATAAATTCTTTTTTAAAAGGTGATGGTTATATTTCAGAATTGAACCCTGGTATAACAGGGTTAAATTATCAGAATTTTAAAGATATATATTTTGAAAGTTTAACATATGAAGAAATTGAAAAACTTTGTGATAATATAAAAGATATAAAAGTAATTGCAAATCTAACATCAACTTCGAGAATTAGAAGTTTAAAGAAGAAATCAGGATCTTTTATATTAAAGACACCACTTGACAGTAAAATAGAAGATATAGATTTCGCATTAGCGATACTTGCTGATATAGCATGTTCTATATATATAAACTTAATAGAAATGGAAAAAATTAATAAAAGAAAATATATTAACATTATTGGAATGGGAAATGGATTTAAATCTAAACTATTAATAAAGATGCTGTCAAATTTAAGTCGAAAATCAATTATATTACCAAAACATTTTAATGATGCAACTTTATTTGGCTTATTTGAGATATGCAATGAATATTTCAATCATAGTAATAACAATTTTAATAATGAAAATGAAGAATATAATCCTAGTAATTATAAATTAATAAAAAATTATTATAATAAATGGATAGAACATAATATTTTTAAAAAATAATTAAGGAGAACACATGAATTATAATGAGGAAAAACAAGCTTTAGTAGATTATGGAAAAAAAATGAGTACAGAAGGTTTAAGCTCTGGTACTAGTGGTAATTTAAGCATATTTAATAAAGAAAGTGGACTTGTATTTATAACTCCATCAGGTGTAGATTATCAAAAGACAACTTCAAAAGATATAGTTGTTATGGATTTAGAAGGAAATATAATAGATGGGGATAAAAAACCTTCAAGTGAATGGCATTTACACACACTGTTTTATAAGAATAAACCGGATGCTAGAGCTGTTGTTCACACTCATTCTGTTTTTTGTACAACTATTTCGGCTTTAAGAATGCCAATAAAGCCAGTCCATTATGTTATTGCTGATGCTAATTCAATAGAAGTACCTTGTGCAGAGTATAAAAGATATGGTACAGAGGAATTAGCAAAAGCAGCTGTTAAAGCTGCTGGAAAATCCGATGCGGTACTACTTGCTAATCATGGCATAGTTGTATGTGGAAAAGATATAAGTTCTGCTTATAGTCTTGCTAAAGAGATGGAATATGTTGCTGAAATTCAATATAGAGCAATGAGTATAGGTAAACCTATTTTATTGACTGATGATGAAATGAAGGAAGTTGCAGAAGGATTTAAAAATTATGGTCAGCCAAAGAAGGAGGATAAGTAAGTGCAAAATTTCACTTATTATAGTCCAACAAAATATATTTTTGGCAAAGAAAGTCATATAAAAGTTGGAGAAGAGATAAAAAGAATTAATAAAAATAATGTTCTAATAGTTTACCCAGAAATATTTGAATCTAATGGATTAATTGCTAGTATAGAAGAATCCTTAAAAAAAGAAGAATTAAAATATAACTTATTTAATAAGGTAGAGCCTAATCCTACATCAGACTTAGTATATCAGGGTATTAATATAGCAAAAAGTTCAAAAACTGATTTTATATTAGCAATAGGTGGAGGTAGCTCTATAGATTTAGCAAAGTCTATCGCTATCGGAGTAGATTATGATGGAGATTTCTGGGATTTTTATTGTGGTAAGGAAATCAAAGAAGCAATCGATGTAGGTGTTATATTAACCATAGCTTCTTCTGGAAGTGAAAGTTCACCAAATGCAATAATAACTAACAAGAAAACTTTTGAAAAAATCGCCATAGAATCTGATTTGATTAGACCAGTTTTTTCAATAATGAATCCAGAGCTTACATTAACATTAAATAAATTTCAAACAGCTTCTGGTATAATTGATATTTTTACACATTGTTTAGAAAGATATTTTACTAATACAGAAAGTGTCCAATTATCTGATAGGTTGTTAGAGGGTATAATGAAAACTTTAGTAGAAATTGGACCAATGGCTATACAAAATAGCGAGGACTTAAGTTCGAGAGAAAATATAATGTGGGCTGGCACAATGGCTCATAATAATATTATTGGATGTGATAGAGAACAAGACTGGAATTCTCATCATTTAGAACATGTTTTGTCTGCTAAATATAATTGTAATCATGGTGTTGGAATGGCTGTGATCTTTCCTGCTTGGATGCAATATGTAGTTTCAAGACATGGATTAGATAAATTTGTTCAATTTGCAAATAGAGTATTTAAAGTTGAAATTAATGATGAAAATTATCTTGAAACTGCTAATATTGGTATTGAAAAGTTTAAAAAATTTATTAAGAAAATAAACATGCCTATTAATTTTAAAGAGTTGGGTATCAATGATTATGATATAGATGAATTAGTAAGTTTAAATAATCTAAATGGGAAAAAAACAGGTGGGTTTTATTCTCTGAATGAGGATGATATTAGAGAAATTTATAAGATAGCATCTATTAATAACTTAGATAATATTTGAATTTAATTTATTTTATAAAATATTAAGTCAAGACCATAATATTGTTTAGGTTTATTTATTACAATACCTCATTTTGTTACACTCTAATATAAATTATATATAGAAAGTTCTAACACTCCTCATTGATATCAATGAGGAGTGGATTATGTCTTCTAAATTATATACTAGGTTGAAATAGCAAATATTGGATCAGTAAATTTTACACAATATTATGGACTTGACTCAAATTGATATATTATATAAAGATATAGTTTACATACCTTCAGAGCCAATAATAAGCCAATATGGAATTTTAAATAAAGTGTATAATGGATCTTCTGGTCAAAAAAAACTAGCACAATTAGAGCTAGTATCAAAAACAAGAAGAAGTGCTTATATATTTGATGAGCCAACAAATTTCTTAGATGAAAAAGTAAAAATTCATGTTCTTAATTTGATAGAAAGTTTATTAGAAAAAGATGCTATTGTAATCATAATAAGTCATGATAATATATTTAAGGAAAATGGTAATTATAATGTAATAAATCTTTCTAAATAAAATAAGATAAGAATGCATCTTAATTTTGTCTAAAATAAAAGGGACTGTTCCAATTACACTTGAAACAGTCCTTCTTTTATCTTTCCAATAAATCAAGTCCCAAAACATCCACATATTTTTCCAAAAAGACCATGGAGCCTTCAAGCATATAGACCTTGTTAAAACCTTGGCTTATTAGAAACTTAGTCAAAGACTTTGCGATATTACTTGAGTTGCAATATAAAAGTGTCTTTTCATCCTTATTAATTAAATCAAGATTTTCTTTGATTTTTGAACTTTCAATATTTTCTGCACCCCTTATGTGAGATTTATCAAAAGCTTCTTTACTTCTTATATCAATAATCCTAAAGTCATTAATTTTATCTTTAAGTTCATATAAGTTCACATGCTTTAAATCACCTTCGAATATATCTATAGCCTGACTTGCTAATGTATTTAGGGCATCTTCTGGAGTTGAGAAGATTGGTTGATATGATAGCTCTGTATCATAAAGATCATAAATATCAGCACCCATTCCAACAAGTCCTGCTACTATATCTACTCTTTTAACTACATCACCTTCTCCTACAGCTTGGATACCGTAGATAAGGCCAGTGTGTGAGTCGAAAAGTATTTTCATGTTCATAGGTTTAGAGTAAGGTAGGATATCTACTGAGTCATTGTGTCTTATAAGAGTTGATTCAAAAGCAATATTTTCACTTTCAAGAACTTTTCTTGAAAGACCAGTTGATGCAATGTTCATATCAAAAGACCTTAGGGAAAATGACCCTATAAATGAAGGAGACTTTCCTGCCATATTAAAGATATGTTTTGCTACAAATTTAGCTTCTCTGTGAGCAGGCCATGCTAGATTTAGTTTGCTATTTTTTCTTGTAAGTGGGTTATATACTTCTATAACATCACCTATGGCATAGATATCTGGGTCATTTGTTAAGAAATTTCGATCAGTATCAATAGCTCCAGACTCGGTAAGTTTAAGACCAGCCTTTTTTGCAATTTCTGAATTTGGCTTTATACCTATAGCATTTATGAGCACATCGTAGTCTAATTTTTTGCCACTTTTTAAAAGAAGCTCATCATCTTCTACCTTTATAATCTCATCATTTTTTATCATGTTTATATGTTTTCTTATATTCTCTTCTACAAATCCTGCAAGTTCTTCATCAATATTTGCCTCTAGAACTCTTGACCTTACTATAAGGTAAATATCTACTCCGTCAAGTTCGTTTAAGTTCTCAGCTGCCTCTATACCTATAAAACCTGCCCCATTTACTATGATTTTTTTGGCATTTTTCTCTTTTATATAAGCTCTTATGTTTTCAACATCTACTACATTTTCTACCTTAAAGACATTTTCTCTATCCTTATCAAGTCCTTTTATAGAATCTGGAATAAAAGGAGAAGCTCCTGTTGAAATTATAAGCTTATCGTAAGATTCAGTATAAGTTTTATCATTTTTAATATCTTTTACTAAAACTTCCTTTTTATCCCTATCTATAGAGATTGCTTCATTAAAGTTTCTTGCATCTATATCATTCTTTTTCTTAAAAGCTTCAGGATTTCTTGCTATTAAATCTTTGCTATCTTTAACCATTTCTGAAAGATAATAAGGAATCTCACAGTTTTTAAAGGAAGTATCTCTTCCTTTTTCAAGTAATATTATCTCACTGTCTTTAGAAATTTTTCTTATATTGGTTGCAGCAGTTGCTCCTGCTGCAACTGCCCCTATTATAACTATTTTCATAAGTCACCTCATACACATTTATACCCTATTTACTTAAATATAATTTAATAATGGGTTTAAATTTATTTTATATACAATAAAATAAAATTTATAAAAGTAAAAAGTGAAATATCAGATTTGATATTATTTAATCGAATATATAACTAATTTAATTTAATTAAATTAGTTTGATTTGACACATATATATATATATATGTTATTATAAACAAAGAATTAATAGGAGAAAAACATATTTTTAAAATGAAAAGTTTTATAAAAATAAATAATTTAAAAAAATCATATAATGATTTTAAATTAAATATAGATAATTTAGAATTAAAACAAGGTGAGTTTGTTGGTCTAATAGGTGAAAATGGATCGGGAAAAAGCACCTTAATAAAATTGATTTTAAATATAGTTAGTGATTATGAAGGCACAATAGAACTTTTTAATAAAAAAAAATATAAAAATGATATTACTGTAAAGAAAGATTTGTCAGTTGTATTTGATTCAAAAAGTTTTTCAGATTATTTGTGTATAAAAGATATAAATACAATATTAAAAAATATTTACAAGTCAACATGGGATGAAAATTATTTCTTTACTAAATGTGATAATCTTGGTATTTCTAATTATAAAAAAATAGGCACGTTTTCTAGAGGTATGCAAGCTAATCTAGAGTTAATAACTTCATTAAGTCATTCACCAAAGTTACTTATTTTAGATGAAGCAACTAGTAATCTTGATCCCGTTGCAAGAAAAGATTTTAACTTGATTTTAAGAGATTATGTTAATAATGATAATACAGTTTTATTCTCATCACATATAGTAAATGAGCTTGAAAAAAATGTAGATAGAATAATATTGTTGGATAAAGGAAAAATAGTTTTAGATGAGAATATAGATATTATTAAAAACAAATATAGAATTGTAAAGACTGATAGTTACATAAATTTTTACACTAGATATCCTAATTTTAGACCTTTATCAGTATTAGAAACTAACGATAAATTAACTATATTAGCATGTAATTTGAACGAAAACATTTACGAAGATGATTCGTTAAGTGAAAATGGTTTAGAAATTGAAAATTTAATTTATATGTTAAAGAAAGGAAAGAGGTATGAAGGGACTGATTTATAAAGATTTTATAATATTACTAAGTAAAATTACAAAAAAAAAATTACTAGTATTTATATCAGCTATTTGTATAGTTTCAATAATTATAGAAACAAGTATTCTTCCTCTAATTAGTATATCAATTCAATTTTTTGCCTTAAGTTATTCGTTAGAATTATTTGAAGAAGATAATAAAGACAGATGGAGAGAATATATTATGACTTTACCTGTTAGATCAAAAGATATAGTTGTATCCAGATATTTATCAAATATTTTAATATTGACAATTAGTTTTTTATTTACTTCAGTAATAAGTATAATAAAATTTTATTTAGATAGCAAAGTTATGTTAAGTTATATGCTTATTTTTCCTATAATTGGTTTAATAGCATCATTAATATATTTATCGATTGTAAATCCACTAAACTTTTTCTTATCAAGCAATAATAAAAGAATTGTATCGTTTATTATTATAGTAATTGCTAGTTTTACTTTGTACTTAATTAAAAGATTGGACTCAAAAAAAATAAAAAATATTTTTAATATATTTATAAGTAATAAAATTTTATTGATATTTTTAATAACTATAAGCACTATATTACTGATTATAATATCAATATTTATATCTATAAAATGTTTAAATAAAAATAAACAGGAGTGTTAAATGTCAAACAAAAAAATATACAGATACTTGAGTATAATATTAGCTATTTTAGCAATAATTTTGTGGAGCTATTTAGTAAAAATCGGAAAAAACAAGGAATTTGCATTTTTACCATTTATACCTATTGCTTTAGGTTCATATTTCTTAAAAAAGTATAAAGACAATAATTAATTTGGTTTCTATATCAATTCAATAAATGAAGGATTTAATATAAAGAAAGAGGAAATAATGGAAAATAAAAAGACAAAAAAATATATTAATTGTGTAATTTTTATAGCTTCACTTTTACTAGTGATTGGAGTATTTGGAAATGAAATCATTTGGGCTGGTAGACTAATGGGATTTGATATATCTCATTCTCTAGCAGATGACCTTGCTGAAGTAGTAAGTAATGGTGGAACATTAGCTAGTGCGTTTGCTATTATTATGGGAATAACAATGCCTACATGGATAGTTGGTGTTGTTGCTGGTGCATCAACTTACTCAGCATAAAGTAATTATTTCGGTTGAATTGGTATAGATATATAATGGGGATGCTTAAAGTATCCCCGTATTTTATGGAGATTAAATGAAAAAAACAAGAACTATAAAAAAAATATTTATAAAATATTCTTTAATTTATGTTGGATCTGTTATATTTACATTTTTTATTTCAAGTCTTTATGTTGAAAAGAATATCATTCAAACTATGGAAAATTATAATATCTTATATTCTTTATTAAGTATAATTCTAAAAAATACTTTTTCTTTTTTATTTTTAATCTATGGTTCAATGAATAATAAATATATTATATATAGTTGGTTAGTTGGAAATGGAATTATATTAGGATCACTGATATCAAAGTTTGCTCATTTTTCTTATATGATTCTTATTCTTCCACACGGTATATTTGAGATGTTTTCTTATATATATTTATGTACTATTATTTCAAGCTGGAAAAACAATAATGGAAATAAGATAAGTGTTTTTTTCAAGAAAATAAAAAGAAACTCATCTATTTATATATATTGTTAATATTAGCTGCAACAATAGAAGTTTTAATAACACCAACTTTAGCAGTTAGATTTCTTCTATAGGTTATTTATACTAGGTTAATAATTTTGCAAATAATCTATTTATATTTCATTTAAACTTAGTATATAATCTATACATTTGAAAACTTATTATTTTATTTATATAACAATATATTACCCTGATAATAAAAATTTATAAAAGAATTTATAAGCCTATAAATTAAGAATATATAGATATTATACTTGTTTATCGAATACATTGTGCAAGTATTATAATATTAAAGGTATAATTGTATAACAAAGAGAAATCATAGAGTTTAAAATTTATTTTTAGTTATATTTGTATCTAAGGCTATAGTTAATATTTAGTTTGGTAAGTTTAGAGAGGATGAGTTGAATAATTATGATTTGCAAAACAAGTATGTGGAGACCTACAATATAGATAACGAGGAATACGATGATATAAAAAAAGGACAGAAGTAGGGTCTATTAGAGGTGGAGTTAGAATGACAGCCACAGCTGAATTTCAAATTTATAGTATAAACTCTACTAAGCAAATCAAGATAAGGAAGATATAAGTATGCTCTTGATAATGTTTGAAATGAAATAGTTTTAATTATAGTGATTTTAAGAGCTTTTCTTATGATAAGAGATAAAAATAAAGGAAAACAAATATAATATTATAACTTTAGAAAAGTGTTTACATTTTAGCTTTAATCAAATGTTTTAAATATATTCCTTATGATTAATTTAGGAAAAATATAAGAATCTTAAAAATAAGAAAGGGACCCTGTAAATCAATATAATTTGCAAGGTTCCATTTTATTTTATTCAAATAATCAATTTAAAATTTTTATTAATTAATTTTCGTAAAGTATATCAATTTAAAAGAAAGTAATAGGACATTCATTCTTTCCGTTTACCAATATAACTTGATAAATTAAATTAGAATATTATATATAATAACTTTTTATAGTGCATAAAATGAACGTCCCTTTTTGCATTTACTTAAATCCAATATTATATTATATATTTAATCTTTAACTACTTTAATTTTGTGAAAAAAACTATATTTTTGTAATAAAAAATAGAAAATTTTTTTAAATAAATTAGAATTAAAATCTAAGAAGAAAACGTTTAATATTATTGTTGACTTTTTAATCCTCTTTTCATATAATAAAAGAAAAGGTAATTACCACGCGTCTAAGCTTTTAAAAATAAAGCTTTTACCTGGTGTGAAAGTTAGGACCTTAAAGCTTAGCTAAAAAACAAGGAGATTTTATGAAAAATAGCAAAAATAGGTCTAGATTTATTTTCTTTGGTCTATTGCCAGCCTTTATTCTTTATTTATTATTTATGGTATATCCTACATTCAATGTATTTAAAGAATCCCTATTTAAAACAGGAGGACTTTCAGGTAATAAGACATTTGTAGGTCTAGATAACTTCAAAATTTTAGTCAAAGATCCAAATTTTGTTAGGGCAAGTCAAAATACAATTTTTCTTATAGTTATAGTTACAATAGTTACTATGGTTATGGCAATTGTTTTCGCATCAATTTTGACACGTGAATCATTTAAGGGGCAAAACGTATTCAGGATTATTTTCTATATTCCAAATATTTTATCTATTGCAGTTATAGCATCAATCTTTGCAGTAGTTTATGGCATGGATGAAGGTCTTATAAATGGACTTTTAAGACTTATAAATCCAGGAAGTGAGAATATATCTTTCTTGGGAGATAGACTCAAGGTTGTTTACTCAATTGGTTTTGCCATGATCTGGCAAGCGATTGGATATTATATGGTTATGTATATGTCAACTATTAGTCAGATTCCAGAACACCTATATGAAGCAGGAAAGCTTGATGGAGCTAGTAGGATTAGACAATTTTTTGATATAACCCTACCTCTTACATGGCAAACAATAAGAACAACCCTTACATTTTATGTGATAAGTAATATAAATATAGCCTTCCAAATCATAAAGGCTTTAACAGGCGGAGGACCAGATGGAGCAAGTTTAACCCTTTTAAACTACCAATACGAACAAGCCTACACCAATTCAGCCTTTGGTTATGGACTTGCTATAGGAGTTGTAGTATTTTTATTCTCCTTTATCCTATCAGCTATAGTGCATAGGTTAACTAAAAGAGATCTAATCCAATATTAGGAGTGAGCAATGAAAGAAAAATCAAAACTATTTAAGGTATTTATATATTTTTGCCTGATAGTAATGGCACTATCTATCCTCATACCAGTTATGTGGGTGTTCATGTCATCACTTAAGACAAATACAGAATTTTATCAAAATCCATGGAAACTTCCAGCAAGCTTTTACCTAGACAATTTCAAAGATGCTTGGGAAGCTGCAAATATGGGAGAGTTTTTCCTAAATTCAGTTATGGTTACATTCTTAGGATTAGTGATACTTTTAGCAATTTCCTTACCAGCATCCTATATACTTGCTCGTATGGAATTTAGAGGAAAGTCAATAATTAGCACCATACTTAAAGCAGGTCTTTTTATTAACCTTTCCTATATAGTAATTCCAATATTTATGCTTTTAAGAGATTTAAATAAGATGATAAACCAAGGACCCTTATCAAGTGTTATGGGAGGAGCTTTCCTATTAAATAACAGGTTCGTTCTAGCCCTTATTTATGCAGCAACTGCAGTTCCTTTTACAGTTTATCTACTCACAAATTTCTTCTCATCTATTTCAAAATCTTACGAAGAAGCAGCTTATATAGATGGAGCAGGCTACTTTAGAACCATGGTTGATATAATGATTCCAATGGCAAAACCAGCTGTTATAACAGTAATATTATTTAATTTCTTGTCATTTTGGAATGAGTATATTCTAGCCCTAACCCTTATGACAGACCAAACTAAAAAAACTCTACCAGTAGGTCTTATTAACCTACAACAAGCAGCAAGAGGGGCTGCAAATTATGGTAGACTTTATGCAGGACTCGTAATTGTAATGATACCAACCTTAATAATGTATATACTAGTACAAAAACAACTTACAGAAGGAATGATGGTAGGAGGAGATAAAGGATAATGACCAATCAAAACAAACTATGGGGAAGGTTAACCCTTCCTAGTGAGGAAAATTTCTATAATGAAACTTTGGAAATGCTTGATAAACTTAAGGCAGATGCTATAAGAGATTCTGACGGAACAAAGCTTCCCGATGAGATTAAAGATATAGAAGATGTAGATATATATACAACCTACTTTACAGTAAGAGATATAAATGACTTTGCTGAAAAAAACTTAGATGAGGCTATTAGACTTTATCTTTCAAGTGAATTCAAAACTGCTACATCTGAAAGTCTTGAAATAGACCTACTTGAAGACTACTATGATGAGCAAATAAAAATCGATTACAAATCAGACTATAAAAAATACTGGGAAGTAAGAGATAGGACAACAGGGAAAGTTGTTGATATAAATGATTGGACCCTAGATAAAGATAAGGTCATTGTAAAAACCATACCCTTTCACGACTATTCAGTTTCCTTCCTAGCCTTTGGCATTTGGGATCCAACTCAAATGTATAATTATATAACAAATGATTGGAAAGATGTCCCTCACCACATACCAATGGATGTAAGAGGGGAGAAAACATCAAAATACGTAGAAGAAGCTCTAGAAAAGTGGCTTATAGAAAATCCTAAAACTGATATAGTTAGGTTTACAACATTTTTCTATCATTTTACCCTAGTATTTAACAAAGAGGCTAAGGAAAAATATGTAGACTGGTTTGGATACCTTCATACAGTATCTCCAAATGCCTTAGATAAATTTGAAGCTCAATATGGTTATAGACCATCCCCTGAAGTATTTATAGATGAAGGATATTACAATTCAATGTATAGGAAACCTTCTAAAGAATTTCTAACCTATATAGATTTTGAATCAAAATTTGTAGCTGAGAGGGCAAAAAGACTAGTAGACTTAGTTCACAAATATAACAAAAAAGCTGTAATGTTTTTGGGAGATTCATGGATTGGAATAGAGCCTTTTGGCAAATATTTTAAAGAAATTGGTCTTGATGGAGTAGTAGGTAGTGTTGGAGATGGAATAACTTTAAGACTAATATCCGATATAGACACACAAATGAAAGAGGGAAGATTTTTACCATACTTTTTCCCAGATACCTTTTATGAAGGAAATGATCCATCAATTGAGGCAAGAGATAATTGGATAAAGGCAAGAAGAGCACTTCTAAGAAGTCCATTAGATAGGATTGGATATGGTGGATACTTATCCCTTGCCTACAAATTTAAAGACTTTACAGACTATATAGCAAATATTGCTGATGAATATAGGCTAATCTATGATAAAATTTCAGAAAAGACTCCAAAGGCAAGTGCCAAAGTTGCAATACTAAACTCATGGGGCGAGATAAGACGTTGGGGTTCACACATTGTAGCCCATGGTAAAAGATTTAAACTTGCTTACTCCTATATGGGACTTATGGAAGCCTTATCAGGTATGGATGTAGATGTATCCTTTATAAACTTTGATGATTTAAAAGAAAAAGACCTTAGTGAATTTGATGTGATAATAAATGCTGGAGATGCCTACACAGCATTTTCTGGAGCTGATTATTTTTCTGACAGTAAAATAATCGAAAAATTACGTTCTTATGTTTATAATGGTGGAGGATTTATTGGAGTTGGAGACCCATCAGCATATCAAAAAAATGGCAAATTTTTCCAACTTAGGGATGTCCTTGGTCTTGATGTAGAATGTGGATTCTCACAAGGAAGAAACAAGTATTTCACAAAAGTAGAAGACTCCCACTTTATACTTGAGGATGTAATAGGAAAGATAGACTATGGAGAAGGAAAAGAAAATGTATATGCCATAGATAAGGATACAAGAATTCTAGACTATTACAATGAAGGTGTAAGAATGGCTACAAGAGACTATGGCAAGGGAAGAAGTTTCTATATGGCAGGATGTCCATATTCTTTCCAAAATACAAGGATTATAAAAAGAGCCATCATGTATGTATCTCATAAGGAAGATGAACTTAAAAAATACTTTGCAGAAAGTATATATGCAGAAGTTGCAGCCTTCAAAGGCCTTGATGAGTATTGTATTATAAACAATTCTAATAAGGATATAGAAACAAAAGTATATGATAAAGATGGAAATGTAAAAGATTTAAGTCTTAAATTAGGCGAGATAAAGTGGATTAAGGAGTAGTTATGGATTATTATAAAAAGAAAAAAATGGCCAATTTAATTTTGGGTCTAATTTTCACAATAGCTGTAATTTTACAATTTATAGGACATGCTACTACTGGATATAAGTATTTATTTATCCAAATAATATCACTTGGATTACTATTGCTAGATCTTTACTTATATAACAGGAGATTTTCATAAGAGGGGAAAAATGGCAGGATTAACATTTAAAAACATTTATAAAATATATGATGGCGGAGTAGAAGCTGTAAAAGATTTTAACTTAGAGATAAAAGACGAAGAATTTATAGTTTTTGTAGGACCATCAGGTTGTGGTAAGTCCACAACTCTAAGAATGGTAGCAGGACTAGAAGATATATCAAAAGGTGAGCTTTATATAGGAGATAAGCTTGTAAATGATGTAGAACCAAAGGATAGGGATATAGCTATGGTTTTTCAAAATTATGCCCTCTACCCTCAGATGACTGTAAGAGAAAATATGTCCTATGCCCTAAAGCTTAAAAAATATCCCAAAGACCAAATTGATACCAAGGTTGATCAAGTAGCTAAGGTTTTAGGACTTGAAGAATACCTAGAAAGAAAGCCACAAGCCCTTTCTGGTGGACAAAGACAAAGGGTGGCCCTAGGACGTGCTATAGTTCGTGATCCACAAGTATTCCTAATGGATGAGCCTTTAAGTAACCTTGATGCCAAACTAAGAGTACAAACTAGAGCAGAAATTTCAAGACTACATGAGCAATTAGATACAACATTTATCTATGTAACCCACGACCAAACAGAAGCTATGACAATGGCAGATAGGATTGTAATAATGAATAAAGGGCAAATCCAACAAGTAGCAAGTCCAACAGAAGTATATCAACATCCTATTAACCTTTTTGTAGCAGGATTTATTGGATCTCCTCAGATGAATTTCATAAATACTAGTATAATAAAAGAAGATGGATTATACTTTGCTAAAAATGAATCTAATAAGCTTCCAATAGATATAGTAAAAGGTCAAAAACTAGAAGAGCGTGGCTACTTAGATAAAGAAGTAATACTTGGCATAAGACCAGAACATCTTTATGACCAAAAAAGAGTAACCCCTTGTCAGTTAGAAGGAGAAGTTACCTTTACAGAAATGCTTGGAAGCGAGCAATATGTTTACCTAAATAGTAAAAAAGATAAGTATTTAGCAAAACTTAATATGGATAATCCTATTAGAAAGGCAGATGTGGTAAAATTATACTTAGACCAAGAAAGAATGCATTTCTTTGACCCACAAACAGAAATTAATATTTTAGAAAACTAAAGGATGGTATATGAAAAGAATACTTATAACAGGCGGAGCAGGATTTATTGGCTCACATATAGCAGTAGAGCTTTTAGACAATAATTTTGAAGTTGTAATCTATGACAATCTCTCAAATTCATCAGTAGAAAGCTTAAAAAGAGTAGAAAAAATTACAGGAAAAGATTTAAAATTTTATGAAGCTGATGTTCTCGATAAAGAGAAAATAAAAGAAGTTTTAATAAATGAAAGAATAGATGTAGTAATTCACTGTGCAGCCCTTAAGGCTGTTGGGGAAAGTGTAAAAAAACCACTTGAATACTATCAAAACAACATAACTGGAACTCTTACTCTTCTAGAAGCTATGAAAGAAGTCAATGTTAAAAATATAGTATTCTCATCATCAGCAACAGTTTATGGAGATCCTAAAACTTGCCCCATAACAGAAGATTTTCCAAAAGGCGAATGTACTAACCCTTATGGATGGTCTAAGTCCATGATGGAACAAATAATGACAGATCTTTATGTATCTGACAATGAATGGAAAGTAATCCTACTTAGGTACTTTAATCCAATAGGAGCCCACAAATCTGGACTTATAGGAGAAGATCCAAAGGGTATCCCAAATAACCTCATCCCTTATATAACAGGAGTTGCAATAGGAAAATATGACTATGTTCACGTATTTGGAGATGATTATGATACTAAAGATGGCACAGGAGTAAGAGACTACATCCATGTAGTTGACCTTGCTAAAGGTCATGTTAAGGCAATAGAGGCTATGGATAAGCTCTCAGGAGTGGAAATATTTAACCTTGCTACAGGAGAAGGATATTCAGTTCTTGAAATGATAGAGGCCTTTGAAAAGGCAAGTGGAGTGAAAATTCCATATAAAATAGAAGATAGGCGTGAAGGAGACATTGCAAAATGTTATGCTTCAGCTAAAAAAGCAGAAGATATCCTAGGCTGGGTATGTGAAAATGGCTTAGAGGATATGTGTGAAGATTCTTGGAGATGGCAAAAGAACAATCCTAATGGATATGAGGAGGCGTAAATGAGTACAAGTTTAGTAATACTTGCAGCTGGAATTGGTTCAAGATATGGAAAAGGAGTAAAGCAACTTGCCAAGATGGATGATTTTGGTCATACAATAATGGACTATTCAATCTATGATGCAAAAAAAGTGGGATTCGATAAGGTAGTCTTTATCATAAGAGATGAAATAGAAAGGGACTTTAAAGAAGTTATAGGAGAAAGAATAGAAAAATTAATAGATGTAGAATATGCCTTCCAAAAACAAGAACTTCCAGAAGGATTTGAAGTTCCAAAAAATCGCCTTAAACCTTGGGGTACAGTCCCAGCTGTTATAGATGCCAAAGAATTTATAAATGAGCCATTTTTAATAATAAATGCAGATGACTATTACGGTAGGGAAGTCTTCAAGCTAATGTATGACTACCTAAATAACCCGGAAATTATAGAAAAAAACAAGAAAAAATTACAAGTTTCTATGGCAGGCTATAAATTAAAAAATACCCTATCAAAAAATGGGGCAGTAAATAGGGGAATATGCTTAGAAAATGAAGACCATATGTTAATAGATATTAAAGAAACCCATGGTATAGAAAATAAATATGGAAAAGTGCTTTCTAAGGAAAATCATCCTGAAGATTTCCTAAACCTAGACTCTTTAGTTTCAATGAATGTATGGGCAGCCTTCCCAGAATTCATAGAAATAAGTGAAAAATACTATAAAAACTATTTAGAAAAAAATAGGGATAGACTAATAGATGCAGAATATATCCTACCTAATATGATTGGAGAATTTTTAGAAGATGGTATAGCAGAAGTTAAAGTACTCCCTACAAATGATAAGTGGATAGGAATAACCTACAAGGAAGACTTAAAACCAGCCCAAGAAGAATTCAAAAAAATGTTTAAGGATGGCGTATATAAAGAAAATCTATGGGAGATTTAAATGGCAGAAGTTGTACTTACAAGAATAGATGATAGGCTTTTACATGGCCAAGTTTCAAAAAAATGGCTAAATGAAGTAAAGGCCAATACAATAATAGTAGCAGATGATAAAATAGCAGAAGATAGTGAGAAAATAAAAATCCTAAATGTGGCAACACCTATAGGAATAAAATCATATTTTCTTTCTATAGCTGATGCAATAGATAAATTAAAACACTTAGAAGAAGATATAAGAGCTATACTTTTAGTAGAAAATACCAAATCTGCATTAGAAATTATAGATAAGGGTTTAAATATAGATAAAATAAACTTAGGAAATCAAAGAAGAAGAATAGATACAAAAGAAATCACCCCATCAATCTACTTGAAAGATGAAGAGATAAAAGATTTAGAAAAAATAGAAGAAAAAGGTATAAAAGTGATGATTCTTACCCTTCCAGATGATAAGTTAATAAAAGTTTCTGATATAAATTAAGAAAAAGGCTTTTGCAAGATTTTGCAAAAGCCTAATTTTATATATTATTATATTTATAGTTAAGATAGGTAAAGTCTATATTTATAAATATAAGATTTAAATACCTATAATTTGAGTAAAATAGTTAATTTATATTTAATCATAATGACCCTATGTTTTAAAATTTACTAAAATATAGATATATGTAGAAAAATTATTAATAAGGGTAATAATATATAAGTAAATATTTCATTAAAAGCGAGGGAAAATGAACAATATTTTAAAAAAATCAAGCTATTATGAAGTCTTTGTTGAGTCTTTTTTTGACCATGATAATGACGGAATAGGAGATATAAAAGGATTACAAAATAAATTATCTACAATTAGTCAGATTGGATTTACCTATTGCTTAATACATAATATTTTTTATGAAAATGAAAATTCATATGATTTTTATAAGCTAAAAAAAGAATTGGGAGAAGAAGATGACATAGAAAACCTATGTAAAAAAGCTAAAGAAATTAGGATGAAAATAATCCTAGATTTTAGCTTTCGTGACCTTATTAAATCTTATAAGATAGATATTTTTAAGGATGAATTTTTAGATATAATATCTTATTGGAAAAACAAGGGAGTAAAGGGTATAAGACTTAATGATGTTGATCTTTTCTTTGAAAGATTTGGAGATAATTCTTCTAGTATTTTAAAAGAAATAAAGTCTTTTTGCGAAGAAAATAAATTGATATTTATAATAGGAGTAAGAGATATTTCCCTAATTGATGATGAAAATCTTTCTGATATAGTCTATATATCAAATATAAATTCTATAATAGAAAAAAATAACTATAGGAAATATTACGAACTTTTGGATAAACTTCAAAAAAATACAGAGGAAAAATATATCCACTATGGTATAGATTTAACAAATCTTTCTTATCCTAGGCTAAGTGATAAAATTCTTGATGATGAAGATGAGTCACATGATTTTATGAAGGCTCTTTATATCCTATTATTTTCTCTTAAAACCCTACCTTTCGTTTTTCAAGGCGAAGAGATTGAAGCAAGAAGTGAATATTATATTGATATAGCTAAGATAAATGACAAAAAGATAAAAGCTAGCTATAAAAGTCTTAAAAATAAGGATTTAAGTGAAGATGATATTATAAAGAAGATTAAAAAAACTACTAGCCTATCTAGTAAACTCCCTTTAAGGTGGGAGATGACAGATTTGGGAGGATTTTCAAAAGTTGAAAATTACTATGGGTCTATGGTAAATTATAATAATTCCTACAAGGAGGACTTAAAGAACTTAAATTCATTTTTATACTACATTCATGAACTCATAATGATGAGAAAAATTAATTCAATTTATGGACTAGGTTCTTATGAGAAAATTTATTTTGATGAAAGTGCCTATATCTTTAAAAGATTTTTCAAAGATGAGGAATTTATGGTCTTGGTAAATCTTTCAGATGACTTTGTCCTAATAGATGAAAAAATAGCAGAAGAGATAAAAGATGCCGAAATTATCCTAAATAACAAAAGAGACTTTGAACCTGAGGCCTTAGATGTATACCAAGCGTTAATTTTAAAATTGTAAAACTTTATAGACTAATTAAAAGACAGGTTTTAAGTCCTGTCTTTTAGAATTTTAATCTTTTATAGTAGTACCTGAATCATCAGGCTTGTTGGTATTTAGTATTTTTATAGTAATATTCTTATCCATAACTGGAGCTATGGCATCCTTTTGATAGACACTTGCTCCAGAATTTATTATTTTTTCAAGATCCTTATACTTGAGTTTTTCTATCTTTTTGGCAGTTTTGTCTATGTTGGGATCTGCTGTCATAATTCCAGAAACATCAGTCCAATTTTCATAGACAGATGAGTCTAAGGCTGATGCCAAAATTGATCCAGTATAATCAGAACCTCCTCTTTCAAAAGTTTTTATATGACCATCTTTATTTCCATAAAATCCCGGAACAACCACCTTCATTCCAGCTCTTATATTTTTTCTTATAGCCTCTGTTGTCCTTTCAAAATTAACCTTATTATCTTGGTCAAAATATATTAAATCTTTGCTATCTATAAAATCATAATCAAGGTAGAGGGCAAGGATTTTAGCATTTAAGTACTCACCACGAGATAGGTTAAAGTCCTTATTTAAAGACTCTGACACACTTATAATACAATCATCTATCTCTTTTTTTATATTTTTATTAAGGTCTAAGTCATCTACAATTTCATAAAATCTTTCCCCTATCTTTTCTAAGATTTTATTTTTAATCTCAATTTCTTCATTTTTTACCTTACTTAGTCTTAGTATTTCCTTATCTATATTATTTATCTTCTCATTTGACTCGCTAACCTTTATAAGAAGGTCGGTTACCTTTATATCGTAAGGATTTCTCTTTCCAGGTGCAGATACGACTATTACATTCCTATCGTCTTTTTTATTAATAATTTCCTTAACTCTCCTAAATTGACCCGCATCAGAAAGCGATGAGCCACCAAACTTTGATACTGACTTCTCTTTTATGGAATCTAGCCTATAAGGTGTATTTTGGTATACTGCATAATTTATCCAATTTGAGAAAAAAAGACTTGCTGCTGATTTCCAGCTCATATTTATCTTATCGCTATCTTTAAAATAATAATTTACAGGTTTTTTAGCATATAATCCATTTTTTAAATCTCTCTTATATTCCCTATCAAGAGTATATTTATTATATTCGAAGTGTCCTAGGCTAAAGATAAACCTATAATCACAGCTTGCAGCAAGACTTAGGCCAACCTCATCACTTTCACCCAAAATTTTCAAATCATCTACAAGCTCTACATCCTTTGGATCAATTCCTTTGTACCTTGATTGAGGTATGTTAAAGACATCATCAAAGCCATCCAAAAGCCTAGATTCACTTTCCTTAAAGAAAGGATAAACACCAAATATTTTCTCCTTATAAGAAAAACTATCTATATGGTAGAAATAGTTAAGAGCTGCAAGGGATGCCCAACAGATAAAAATAGTAGAAAAGACATTCTCCCTAGCATAGTCAAATATCATCTTTAGCTCATCCCAATATTTTATATCAGAATAGTCAAGATTTTCTATGGGAGCGCCTGTAATTATCATTCCATCATATTTTTCGTTTTTTATATCTTCATATGACTTATAGAGCTTATTTAATCTTTCATAATTGGAGTGTTTATTTATATATGAATCAGTTCTTATAAAGTCAACCTCTATCTGGAGTGCATGATTTGATATAAGTTTAAGAAGGTCAATTTCTGTCTCTTCCTTATTAGGCATAAGATTTACTATGGCAATCTTTAAAGGCCTTATGTCCTGACTTTTTGCCCTAGATTTATCAATGGTAAAAATGTCTTCTTTTTCTAAAATTTCCTTTTTAATTAATTCTTCAGATAATATAACTGGCATAATATTCCTTTCTATATACAAAAAAGAGCCTTCGACCAAAGGACGAAGACTCGTGTTACCACCTTATTTTTCTAATATCTCACGATAATAGACTTAGTAGGTATCAAACAATACCATCTGCTATAAGGGGCACACCCCTAGCAAGCTACATATCGCAAGCCAACAATAAAAGGCCATCTTCACTTACAAAAAATCTACTTATCTCACCACAACTAAGCTCTCTTAAATCATCTTTATAAGTTACTCTTCTTTTTTATGTTCTGATTTATTTTTATATATATTATCATAATAAAAAAAATAAGTCAATATAATTAAATAATATTTTGCAATAAAGCCTAAGTTAATCAAATTTACTAACATATAAAAATAAGTATAAAGTAATAAAAAACAAACATTTATAAACAAATACCATTTTGATAAATTCATCGTAGTCGGTATTATAATATATAGAAAGTACAAGGAGAAGAAGATGTTTTATAAAGCAGATTATGTAATATTAGAAGACAGTGTTGGAAAAGAATTATATATAGAAGTTGAAAATGCAAAAGTAAAATCAATTTCAAAAAATGAACCAGAAGAATATGAATACTTAGAAGGAATTCTTGCTCCAGGTCTTGTAGATACTCATATCCATGGTTACAAAAATAAGGATATAATGAATGCTGAAAAAGGAGCACTAAATGTAATAAGTGAGGGACTTTTAGAATGTGGTGTTACAAGTTTTTTACCAACAACTCTTACAGATACAACAGAGAGACTAAATGATGCAGTAAAACTTGTAGGAGATGAATACAAGGATGTAACAGGTGCTAAAGTTCGCGGAATATTCCTAGAAGGACCATTTTTTACAGAAAAATACAAGGGTGCTCAAAATGAAAAATATATGTCAGATCCTGATATAGAAAAGCTTAAAAAATGGAAAGAATTGTCAAATGGACTTGTAAATAAAATTGCCCTAGCTCCAGAAAGAAAAGGGGTAAAAGACTTCATTAAAAAAGCTAATGCTATGGGAGTAAAAGTTGCACTAGGACATTCTGATGCAAGTTATGATGAGGCTATGGAAGCAATTGATGCAGGAGCTAATATCTTTGTTCACACCTTCAATGGTATGAGTGGACTTCACCATAGATTGCCAGGAATGGTGGGAGCAGCCATGAATTCTGATGCTTATTCAGAACTAATTTGTGATGGTCATCATGTAAACCCAGCATCAGCTGAAATTCTTATAGATAAAAAAGGCTATGATAGAATTGTTCTAATTACAGATTGTATGATGGCAGGTGGTATGGCAAATGGTAATTATAAACTTGGAGAATTTCCAGTTAAGGTAGAAAATGGTACAGCAAGACTAGAATCAGGCTCCTTGGCTGGTTCAATCTTAAAACTTAAAGAAGCTGTTAAAAATGTTTATGATTGGGATATAGTAGATGTTTATGAAGCAGTTCAAATGGCAAGTTTAATGCCAGCTAAATCTGTAGATATAGATGATGTATGTGGAAAGATAAAGGTAGGCTATGATGCAGACTTTATCTTGCTAGATGATGAACTAAATCTAAAAGCAACTTTCCTAAATGGAGAGAAAAGATACGAGATATAGAAAATAATATAAGATAAAATATTGTAGAAAGTATTAATACTTGGAAATTTGCAATTAAAACACAAGACTTTAAGAATAAATAAAGGGGCTGTTGCAAAATTATGAATTTCTATCGTTGCATCATTTCAAGTTACTCCTAGACAATTTGAGAATAGCCTGCCGGCTCATGGAGGCCAAATTGTCGTAGAGGGACTTGAAATGATATTGCAACGATTAATTCATTTTGCAACAGCCCCTTAAATAATATAAAGTTATTTCCTTACTTTATAAAATCCTATATTATTGTATTGCTTTCTAAATACCATCTTCAAAATCATCTGTATTTATATTGTTTTCTTCCGATTTATATGAAACTATTGATTCTCTTCCTATATTTAATATATCATCAACACATTCGTCAATATTATTTCCCTCACTATTTATAGCTTGAAATAAAAGAGCAAAGTTTAGACCTGCCAAAACTCTCACATTATCAAATTCACCTAAAGTCATTACTGCTCTATTAAAAGGGGTTCCACCAGCTAAGTCTGCCAAAACTATAACATTATCATATTCCTTTAATGATTCGTAATTTTCTTTAAGTTTTTTATCAAAGAGATTTAAGTCGTCATTTTCTTTGAATTCTTGTATTCTTACATTATCAAAGTCACCAGCTATCATTTTAATAGCTGAGTAAATTCCACTAGCAAGTGAGGCGTGACTTACTGCTATTACTGCATTTGTCATTAAAATACTCCTATATATGCACCAACAATTCCAAGAACTAGTAAAAATCCGATACATTTAATAGGTGTCCATTTTCTCTTAGTCAATAAGAAGAATAATAAAAGTGTAATAGAAAGTGGAACAAGATCAGGAATTATTCCGTCTAGCACTTCTTGGATTTTAACCTTTACTGGTTGTTCTTCATATGTGTTAAATTCTATTTCTGATTTTCCATTTCCTAAATCTCTTATTACTGCACCATCATTTAACTCTTTTTTCTCCTTATCCTTGTATAATAGATCATCATATTGAGATATTTCATTATTATTTACGATAGTATCTACAAGTACAGGAGTATTTGTTGTACCATTGTCTACTTCAAGAGCTATTGATGTATCCCCATATACACTTACAAGTGCTCCAACAACTATAACACCAAGGATTGATGCAGCTCTTGTAAATTCTTTTGCATTTTCAGTCAAGATATCAATTGCAGACTCACCCATTTTATATGACCAATTCATTAGCCAGAATCTTAGGGCAAATTGACAAATATTAAACACTGTAAAAAATAGAATCGGTCCAGCTATAGAACCCTGTAATGCCATATTAGAAGAAATTCCTGCAACTATCGGCACAAGTGTAAACCAGAAAATAGCATCTCCAATACCACCCAAAGGTCCCATTGCTGCAACTCTTACGGCTCTTATTGTTGGTATTTCAACTTTGTTTTGTTCAAGAGAAAGTATAATACCCATAACAAATGTAACAAGGAAAGGGTGAGTATTGAAAAACTCAAGGTTATGTGTCATAGATTTTGACAAGTCTTCTTTGTTAGTGTGTATTTTTTCAAGACCTGGCAAAATTGAATATAACCATCCTCCAGCTTGCATTCTTTCATAGTTAAAAGATGCTTGTAGAAAAAGTGATCTCCAAACCATCTTATTTAAAGTTTTTTGATCTAGCTTTGGACTAGGGTTAGTGTCCTTATAAGAGTTCATATCATTATATTCCATCTTCTTCTCCTCCTTCGAAACCTCCACTAACACTTGCACTCTTTAGTTTTAAGTGGATTTGATAATCCCAGAAAGCAATGGCAAAGCCAATAAGTGAAATGATTAATAAAGCTGATCCTGATAAAGAATCATTTGCCATAACTATAACTGCAAGGGAAAATCCAACAAAGAAAAATCCCCAAAGATCTCTTGACACCATAAGTCTTAATAAAACTGCAAAACCAACAAACTTCATCATTCCACCAGCTACTCCAAGTCCATGCATTAGAGTTTCTGGAATTTTTTCAGCAAGTTTTGCTCCGAAAGATGAACCAGCTATAAAGAATAATACTACTATTATTCCAAAAATAGTTCCTAAAAGAGCCATAGATAAGTAATTAATCCTTTCTATTCCCTTAGGGTTAGCTTCTTTGGCATATTGATCAGCCTTTGACATAACAGGACTCATTAAAGTAAATATAATTGTAACACCATATTGTCCTAAAAGAGCAAATGGAATAGCAGCAGCTGCAGCTGCGTTTGGACTAAGCCCTGATGTAATTGCAAAAATTACAGCAACAATACCGCCTATAATTGCATTTGGAGGTTGAGCTCCACCTACAGGCATATTTCCTATAGTCATTAATTGGTAAGTTGCACCAACAACTAGACCTGTTTGCATATCGCCTAAGATTGCTCCTATAACAGGACCTGTAATAATCGGTTGATATAATGACTCTAGGAAAGAGAATTGGTCGATAGCTACTACGAAAGTAACTAAGAATATTAAAATTATTTGTATTATATTAAAGTTCATTAAATTCTCCTAGATTTTTTATGAAAATAATTTGTTGACATCCTCTGCTGATTCTGTAGGTACTTTTCTAATTTCTAAATTAACGCCTTTTTCCTTTAATTTTTTAAAAGCATCTACATCTGTGTCATCTACTGCAACAACACCTGCTACTTGCCTTTTACCTTCGGCCATGTGCATATTACCTATATTTACATTTGTAATTGGAACACCACCTTCCACAAGCTTCAAAACATCTGATGGACTTTCACATATTATAAATATCTTTTGTCTATCAGCAGCCTTATGAATGGTATCAATGGTTTTTTGAATAGTCCAGTATCTAGTAGCAACTCCAGTAGGAGCAGCCATATTCATGAGATTTTGTCTCATTTTATTTCCTGCAACTTCATCATTTGCAACTAATATTAGATTTGCCCCTATAGCTTTAGTCCATTGAGTTGCAACTTGACCGTGTAATAGCCTATTGTCTATTCTTGTCAATACTATATTTGGCATATAGACTTCCCCCTCTTTAATTTAAAATTTCACTAATTGAGTAACGACTAACCTTGATTTCTATATCCTTGGCAATACTGACAATAACATAGTCTTCTTTCAAAGAAATAACTTCTCCATATATACCATCAGTTAACATGATTTTTTTGCCAGGTTTTAAATTCTTGTGTAAGTCTTCAAAATATTTCTTTTTCTTATTTAAATTCTTGTGGCTTATTATTTGACTTATTAATATAAAAATACTAATAAATGCCAGTAATACCAAGGATGTGACTGCAATATCAGCTAACATTAAACCTCCTTTCATTAAATGAATTTTAATATTTGCTAAAAAAGCATTTGTTAAAACATTTTCCCTAATGAAAAAAATAAAAAACAAAAACTCTAAGCCTTTATCTTTTAAATTTGTATATTAAAACATATAAAAGTAAAAGATAAATAGATGCAAATACTAACCTGGTAATTACCATTATTATAATATAATTATATTACTTTGTCAAAGTTTTATAAAAAAATTGATTGTTAAATTTATAAATTTTGCTCAGATAATAATTAGAGAAAAATATTAAAAAGATACAAAAATTATAAATATATATAGAAAGAATATCGCCTAAATTATAAAATAAAATAAATAAAAAACATATGAAAACGATACAAAACAAGTCTTTAAGCTTCTTTAATAATAAATTTTAAAAAAATATATTAAAATACAAAAAAATTATTATATTATATTTTTATCTCCTCTTATAATATATAATTTTTAAAATTATCTTAGCTCTTTCATTAAAATACAAGTTAGGGAAATGTTTTTTTGAAAATGAAAAGACTGTAAATTTTAATATTCTTATAAAAAGCTATAAACTCCTGTCATAGTCAGTGCTTGCCGGTAATTTTATTTTTATCCTAGATTTTTTTATCCTTCTTTAATTAGGGTATTTTAGCCAAAAAGCCCTATTTAATCAGATTATAATAACTTAGTTTATATAAATTTCATAAATAATTGAAAACTTTTTCAAATTTGGTGTTGACATTTGTTTGAGAATGGTATATTCTTTATATAAAGAACATTAGTAAACAAAAATAAACAAAAAAGAAAAAGGAGGATTTCGTCATGAAGATATATATATCATCGGACACCAATGGTAAAAGATTAAAAGATATCCTTAAAAATGAGATTGAAAAAATGGGATATGAATATGAGGATTTATCAAAAGATGGTTTTGACTTCGTAGATAGTTCATCTGTTGTATGCGAAAAGCTTTTAGAAGAAAATAGTCAACTAAAAGAAAAAACAGATGATAGCTCAGTAGGAGTTGTGATCGATAACTATGGTGCCGGCTCTTATATGGCATGCTCTAAATTCAAAGGCATAGTAGCTGCTGAAGTATCTGATGAAAGATCAGCACTTATGACAAAAAGACACAATGGTGCAAGAATATTAGTCCTAGGACAAGAAGTTGTAGGTGAAGCTCTTGCAAAAAGTTGTTTAAAGAGTTTTTTAAGCCATGGATATGATGGTGGACGTCATCAAATTAGGATAGACATGCTTAACAAGATGCTATAATACTAACTATATAATTCAAGGAGAAATAATGAAAATAGCTTTAGGTTGTGACCATATTGTCACAAGTTTAAAAATGCAAGTTTCAGACCATTTAAAAAGTCTAGGACATGAGGTAGTCGATGTTGGAACTTACGATAATACAAGAACACATTATCCAATTTATGGGAAAAAAGTTGCAGAACTTGTAGTAAGTGGCAAATGTGATCTTGGAGTAGTTTTATGTGGAACAGGTGTTGGGATATCAACAGCAGTAAATAAAACATTTGGTGCACGTTGTGCCTTGGTTAGGGACTGTATAACAGCCCAATACGCAAGAGAAGAATTAAATGCCAATGTAATTGCCTTCGGTGGAATGATAGTCGGCAAAGATTTAGCTTTAGAAATTGTTGATTCATTTATAAATTCAAAATACAAAGAAACAGAAGAAAACAAAAAATTAATAGATAAATTAATGGCTCTTGAAGATAAATATGATAAAGATAAAGAAAACCAAGTAAACAATGATGAGTTTTTTGATGAATATATCGAAAAATGGAAGAAAGGTTATTATCACGACTAGGTATTAAAATGACTGAACTATTTGATAAAGATTGTATATATGTATCTGATGCAAAAAATAAGGAAGATTTGTTTTATTATATTTATCAAAAGCTTCTAGAAAAATCATTTGTAAAAGAAAACTTTTACGAAATGATTTTAGAAAGAGAGAAGAATTATCCAACAGGTATGGATATGTCTGTTGTTAATCCTAATCTTTCAAACATTGCCATTCCACATACAGAGCCATCTACAGTAAATGTAACAAAAATCATACCTATTAAATTGAAAAATAGTCTTAAATTTAATAATATGATTGAGCCAGATAAAGAGATTTTGGTCGACTTTGCCTTTATGATTTTGAATAAAAGTGGTGGAGAACAAACTAACATATTATCTCAGATAATGGATTTTGTTACAAAAACTGAAGATATTGGGAAAATGTTTGAATCGAACGACGTTGATTATATTTATAATTTTATTAAGGAAAAATTTTAGGAGGAAAAATTATGATTAAAATGTTAGCAGCTTGTGGAGCTGGAGTTAACTCTAGCCATCAAATTAAAAACGCAATGGAAACAGAAATGAAAAATAGAGGTTATGCTTTAAAATGTGATGCAGTAATGGTAAAGGATATCACTGAGGATATGCTAAGCAAATATGATATTTTTGCAAGAATTTCAAAAACAGATTTAGGTTTTGATGTAAAAACTCCTACAGTTGATGCCGGTCCTATTCTTTATAGAATGCCAGCTATGGCTAAACCAGTTTATGATCAAGTTGAAAAAATAATCAAAGAAAACAATTTAAAATAAAATCACAATTCAAAAATGATTTAAGGAGAAAAAGATGAAAGCTATAATTGATTTTGCCAATGTCTTGTTTGGTAATTTTATGGACTTTATGACTCCGGCAGTATTAATGATGATAGTATTAACATTAATATCTGTATTGGTAGGAGTAAAATTTTCGAGGGCTTTAGAAGGTGGTATTAAACTTGCGATAGCGATTACAGCTATTGGAGCAATAATGGGAATATTGACTACTAATTTCTCACAAGCTCTACAACAATTTGTTGAAAGAACAGGAGTAGAGTTAAGTATTACAGATGTAGGTTGGGCACCACTTGCTACAATTACGTGGGGTTCACCATATACCCTATACTTTTTATTGGTAATGATTATTGTAAACTTAGTAATGCTATTTTTAAAAAAGACAAATACATTAGATGTAGATATATTTGATATTTGGCACTTAGCTATTACAGGTCTATTCGCAATATATATGGGAGCAAATTTAATAGTTGCTACAATCTTAGTAATATTTATAGGTGTACTAAAGATTATAAATTCAGATCTTATGAAACCAACATTTAATGACTTATTAGATGCTCCAGAAGACAATCCAATGACAACAACCCACATGAACTACATGATGAATCCTATTGTTATGGTATTTGATAAAATAATTGATAAATTATTTCCATTTTTAGATAAATACGACTTTGATGCTGCAAAACTTAACTCAAAGATTGGCTTCTGGGGTTCAAAATTTGCAATAGGAATTTATCTAGGACTATTTATAGGTATACTAGCTGGAATGCCAATAATTGATACATTTGGTCTTGCATTTACAGCAGCTACATGTTTGGAGCTATTTTCAGTTATAGGTCAATGGTTTATAGAATCAGTAGAACCCCTATCACAAGGAATAGCAGATTTTACTAACAATAAACTTGGTGGACGTAAACTTAACATAGGACTTGACTGGCCATTCGTTGCAGGAAGATCAGAAATGTGGGCAGCAGCAAATATTCTTGCTCCTATTATGTTACTTATGGCTTTAATTTTACCTGGAAATAAAGTTCTACCATTAGGTGGAATCATAGCTATGGGACTTACACCATCACTTTTAGTAGTTACAAGAGGTAAAATTATTAGAATGATTATCATAGGTGTGTTCATGTTGCCAATATTTTTATGGTCAGGCACATTAATTGCACCATATGTAACAGAAGCAGCCAAATCAGTTCATGCCTTCCCAGAAGGATTGCCAAGTACAGCACTAATAACACACTCAACACTTGAAGGACCTATAGAAAAATTTGTAGCTTACTTTGTTGGACTTGCTAATGGACAAGGTGGGAAAATGATTCTTATAGCTCTAGCAGTTATAGCAGTTTATTTACTACTATTCTTGTGGTATAAGAAACAAATGCAATTAAGAAATGAAGAATACAAAAAGAATAATAATTAGAATATAAAATTATAAATAATAATTATGATAAATTACTCTAGAATGAATGCTTAGATTATAGAAAAGTAGATGATATTTGGAAACTTCATCTACTTTTTTATTGCTAAATATTTTGAAAAATGTATTTCTATATGATAATAGTCTACTTTCCAAAAAGTCTTTAAAGCAGAAAACCTATCAATGTTAAATATATAATATTATTGTATGGACAGCTACAATAATAATTAATTGAAAATTGCTGTAAACTAAGACAGATGAAAAGGATATCGCCAAAAAATTTTAAATAATTTTGGGAACTTAAATATGTGAGAATTTTGTTGACTTAAAATATTTTTAGGGTTATAATTAAATAAACTTGTAAATATTAATAAAATATTTGTGAATTTTATCGGTTTTTTTAAAATATGTTAGTTTTATAAATAAACTACATAAGCTTAAGTAAAATGAATTAAAATGCTGAAAAACAATAAACTAACTTAAAGCCCATATAAGCTTCGAGCTTATTAAAAAGTTGAACCGACTTGGTCAGTAAAATTTAGGTTTAGTTTAGATAGTGCAAAGATAGCCAAAATAAACTTGTATATCCACATAGAAATAGGAGAGCATATGAAAAAAGCACTGAGAAAAGTAATGTCGTTTTTGATGGCACTATTTATGGTTCTTCAAGTTATGATTCCAGCCTTTCCATCAAAGGCTGAGCAGCTAGACCCAAATACCATAAAAACAATAGAAGATTTAAAGCCAGATTCTGATACCAATCTTTCTATTACAAATTCCCATAAATTAAACGATCTTGCTAAAAGAGAAGAAGATGAGAATAAATTTTCAATAGCGGTTGGTATATCAGATAAAACCCGCACTTTCAGACTTGTAAACAGGGATGATATAAGCCTGTATGAAAAAGGACATTTTTCTACTATTGAAGAAGCAAGCAAAGAATATGATAGGGTAAAAAAGGACCTCAATGACCAAGGCCTTGACCTAGATATATCAATAATAGAAGAAGATGAGGGATTTAGGATAGTTGATGAAAAAACCTACCTTGATATGAAAGAAGGTAGAGAGCCTGATAAGAAATATGGCAAAAACTATTCCTATATAGACTTAAAAGTTTTAGATGACTTTGATTTTGAAAACAAGGGATATACAAGATTTGCAGAAGAAAAAGATAAGCTATTTTTCAATTTAGATTTCTATAAATACATATCACCTGATCCTAACTTTAACTTATATGAAGAGGATAGTGAGGGAAATCTAAAGATTAAAAATAAGGGAGACCTACTTGCAGTTTTAACAGATGATAAGGTAAAAAAATATGATACAGACTCCCTAGAAAGCGACTTTAGCCTTCTTAAGCAATACAAGGAAGAAAAGTCCAAAGCAGAGGAAGAAAAAAAGACTGAAGAGGAAAAGACTGAAGAGGATAAGAAAGCTGAAGAAAAGACTGAAAAGGAAAAAACAGAAGAAGATAAAAAGTCTGAAGAAAAAACAGAAGAGAAGACTGAAGAAGATAAAAAGTCTGAACAAGAAGCTAATACTGAAAAAGAAAACAAAGACCAAGAAGAAAAATCGGAAGAAAAGAAACAAGAAGAGCCTTCAAACTTTGACAAGGCAGATAAAGAATTAAAAGATGCTCTAGCTAATCCTAAAAACGGTATCAAAGAAATTCAAGACCTTCTCCATGAGCTTGGAGAAAAATATATCCTTACACCAGATGAAGAAGAAAAACTCATGTCTGCCAATGATAAGGCAATAAAGGACTTAGTAAAAAAAGATCAGGAAGAAAACTTTAGACCAAATAATTTAAGGGTATCTAATAGTTTTTCTGATAAGGAGTTTCAAGTAAATACTAGCCTACAAGTTATGGCAACATCTACTTGGCCTATACCTACTGGTTGGTATTTTGACCTAAAAATAGGTCCTTATCTAAAAGCAGATGGCACATATTCGCTAAAGCAATTAAAAGATAATTCTGGCAAGGTAGTAGCTACTCCATCTTATGTAGAAGATGGAGACAATCACTATATTAGATACACCTTTGTTAGGTCTATAAAATCTAATATAAATCTAGATATAAATCAAAGCCTAGCCTTTGATACAGATAATATTGGAAATAGTGATAGCATAGATGTAAATATCTCCCTTGCTCCAAAAAATAACCCAGAGCAAGACCTACTTACAAAGACGGTTAATTTAACCGACTCATCTCCAGTAATAGGAAATACAAGTTATATTATAAATGAGCAAACAGGCGATGAAACAGTCTACCCATACAAACTTTCTTGGACATCCAAGCAAAGCATCATAGACTCAAATGGAAATCGAACTTCATCTATGTTTATCGACCAAAACGACTTAAATGTCTTATGGGATATAGAAGTAGACACTAGTCCTTTAGCAGGCACAAAAGGAGAAAATCTCGACTTTAGTAAGCTTAACATAAGCCTATTCTCCTCAGCTGCACAAGGACTTAGAAATTTCAAATACAAATTATCTACCAGCCCTATAAATGACTACACTAGTGGCTATACAACATCAGATAAAGAAGCAGAACTTCTTATGGATAATACTTCCATAAATAAATCTGAGTTAGGAGAAAAACTATACATAAGAGTTATAGCTCCTATAGATTCTAATCAAATCCACCCAGCCTATTCTATGGGACTTAGGATAAACCCAGACACCAACTATATTAAGGCTATGGTTGATAAAAAACTTGAAGAGTTTAGGAAAATCCCAACAATTTTTAAGTGGATAGAGGGACTTGAACAAGCCCAAACATATGCTAATGTACCATTTAACCTTATAGAAACAAACATAGTTGCAAACAATGTTTATCAAGATAAATTCACCAACGAAAATTTCTTCTATGATTCTACAAGAACCATAGTAGCAAATAGAGTTACTGACAATAGAGTTGACTGGAGTGCTCAAGACCTTATTAGACTGGGAGAAGATGAAGACACAGGTCTTGAAACACCAGATTTTCTCATAAATGGAACTGGAGATAAGCAAGATTTAAACAAAACAAAAGTATACTTTGTGCCACTTGTAGATGGAGGATATAGAAGAACTACTAGAGTAAGGGATGTTCTTCTTGATAATGGAAGATACTACCCAGGTACTATTGTCTCCTATACTTACGAAAATCAAACAGGCTCAAGAAATGATACCTACAACATGAGGACAACTATCAAAGAAAAGAAAAATGACATCTTTGATCCATCATCAGTTCTCGACAGAGGTGGATATATTGATCTATATACTGAAAAGATAAGCCAAGATGAGCTTATGAATGGCTTTATAGCCTATATGGAATATCCTTATACTATAATGAGGATTAATAGAAACTTTGATATGGGTCTATGTTTTAATAGTGGTACAGATGATCCAACTATCAAGGGTAAAAAAGAAATCTTCTTAGATAAGAATGAAAATCCATCAGGAGATTTCCTAATATCAAGACTTAATGAAAATGTCAAAGGTACTTCCAATATATCTGGTTACAGACTTGTTCCAAAATTACAAGCATATGGACAATATAATAGGGACGGTTCTAAAAGCCAAGGTCAAGCCATGGAAGACTTAATGAAAAGAATCTTCTTTTATAGTGAACAAGTTAAGAAAAACTACACATCAAAAACAGGTGAAATCATGCATAGGCAAGTGGAAAACTCTATGCTTCAAAGGGTAATTCACCACTATACAGATGGGGTTGATATAAATAGAGATTACTTCTCTAACTCATCAACTTACAATTCGGATTCTTGGAAGGTCGATTACACCCTAGGTGGTTCAAATATACCTGGAACTTCGAAAAAAGAAAAGCAATTTGAAGGCTCTGATCAAAGCCGTATGACATATGACCAATATGGCAATAAATTTAGGATGCTAAAGGACAATGAAACAAGGATAGGAAACTATCCTCCAGTAAGGGATCTTCAAATCGAATATGCTGATGATATTATAAAGCTAGTTGAGGCATCATATGGTAACAATAGTGACTGGTCAGAGGATAAGGCAAAATCAGTTAAACTAATATTTTATTCCCATACTGATCCTGGTAAATACCAAGAGCTAATATCAGCTCATGTAGTAGAGCCAATAGAAATTGATAAGTTCAAAGAAGACGGCAAGACCAGACTTTCTGGAGCAACTTTCATCTTTACCAATATATATACAGGTGAGGTAGAAAAATACAAAACAAATGATCAAGACTCTGGTAAAATTTACCTAAAACCAGGCGCCTACAGGGTATCAGAGCTTGCACCAGAAGGTTATGAAGCCATTAAGCCTTTTAGGATAGTAGTAGAAAGAAAAGAAATTAACCCAGACGATGGACCATACCTTTACAAAAACCTACCTAGTATTCATGTAAATGATGGCTATAAGACAGAAGTAAACCTAAGCGAGGTACCAACATCTGCCGATGGTAGAAAGCTTGTAGAACTTGACAATGATAAGCTTAAAATAAAGGTAACCAATATCCAAGATAACCTCGGTAAGGTAGAATTCACCAAGAAAAACAAGCATACCAAGCTTGATGGAGCAGAATTTACTCTTACAAAACTTAAAGCTACAAATCTAAGCGAGGCACAGGCAAACCAAACAGACTTTGATACTAAAACTGATGGAAGTCTACTCTACCAACAAAAATCAACAGGTTCTTATGGTGATTTCAAATTCGAGCAAATGCCAAAGGGCTTCTATATATTAGAAGAAACATCCGTTCCAAAAGGCTATGAAAAAGCCCCTAAGCTAATCTTAGAAGCTAAAGAGACAACAGATTCAGCAGGTAAGAAAAAGGTAGAAGTAAGCTTTGTAGACAAAAACATATACAATGTCAAGACAAATCAAAACGAAATAATAAATGAAACTAAGAAAACAAGTATAAAATTTAGGAAAGTTAGAGAGGATGTCCTAGCTGACCCAAGTCATGAACATCTAGGCCTATCCAATGCTAAATTTAGGCTCTATTCTCTAAGAACAATAGATAATGAGTTCTACCTCAAGGAAGTTTATTCTGATAATACAGAAAAAACTAACCCGCCAGCTGCTTTGATAGATGGTCAACAAGCTAAAAATGGTGGATATTTCGTATTTGACAATCTTTCAGAAGGCGAATACCTACTAGAAGAACTTCAAGCACCAAAGGGATATTCAAAAGTAGATTTCTTCGGTTGGAAACTTGTAGTAAAAGAAAATAGTAAAGGAAATCTTGAAAGCAAACTCTACAAAATCCCAACAGAAAAAGACCTTGATAAGGATGTAGAAGAACTAGAAGAAGTAAGCTTAGATGATATTATAAGGTCCGATGAGAATAGTGGAAGTACAAAGGCTTATCAAATAGGAAATGATATCAGAAAAATTGATATAAACTTTGCTAAGTATTTGGCATCAAGTGATGGTGTTTATAATCCTATCTTGGCAAATGAAAAACTTGTAGATGAAATTGGTCAGCCTGTAAGCTTTGACCTATACAAGTCTGATTATTATGGAACAATCATAGGTGATAAAATAAATGAAAAGCCTATAATACAAAATATCTTTAAGACAAATTCAGAAGATAGGGTATTTAAAGAAGAAAAATATGACTATCAATTTGAAATTCATGACCTAGAATTCGGTGGCTACTACGTACTTAGGGAAAATAATCCTCCTAAAGGTTATAAAAAAGCTAATGATATCCTACTAAAGGTTGAAGCAGAAGCCATAGCCGATGAAGGTCAAATGAAAGTTATAGTAAGAGATCCTAACAACAATACCAAATATGGTGAACATGCAATCTTTGAAGGAGTTATAGATTATAAAAAAGAAGCTAAACTCGGAGAATTGTATATAAAGAAAACAGGAGATGCAATTGCTCCATACAAGGGCAAGGTTGGTTTGAGAAGAGCATACTTCAGACTCTACACTGCAACTGATGATTTCGAGATAAAGAAAAACGCCCAAGGTTTTGCTGAAGAATATATACAAAAGGTAAGTCCGGGAGAAGCTATAACAAAGCCAAATCCAGACAATCCAAACGAGCAAATAGGAAAAGATCCTAAAGAGCTTCCAAAAAATCAAGGTATAATAATTTTCGACCAATTAAAACCTGGAAAATATGTTCTAGAAGAGTATAGAGGACCAGCTGGTTATGAAAGAGATCCTAACCCTTGGTATATCCTAGTAAGAGATGATGGTACAGTTCTAAAATCAAGACAAAAAATAAATCTAACACCTGAACTTTCAAGAATGGTATTAAATAGTCCTAGACTAGAAAATACAGGTCTAGATCTTTCAAATATCGAAAGCCCAAGTGCAGTAAGTTCAGCTAATTTAGACTCTAAATTTTATTCTGTAGATACAAAAAATGCAAATATCGATGTAGATGCTAGTGCTGTAAATACTGATGAGGGAACAAGAGATATTAAACTTACTATAATACCTAAGATTAGAACAACTATAGAAGATAAAACAAGGCCAAAGAAAATCCATGTAGTAATGTTGGTTGATAGGGACAAGGACCCTTCAAATTCAGGTTTTATATCTAGTCCTACAAGTTTGGATGGTAATATAAATAAGTTTATAACAGACTTAAGAGATACAGCACAAAAGTATGGCTCACAAGTAGATATATCTTTTATCCAATATTCAGGTGTCTCTAATCAAAACAAGATGCTTCTTGATAAGGTAAATCTTGCAGACTATGATTATCTAGGAAAAGAAGATTATCCGATGAAGCTAATAAGAGCGAACAATATTGTAACAGAAGATACCAAGATAAGAGATTACCTAACAGCCTTTGGGGTAAGCCAAAGAAATACAATAACCGATGATTCATCATATATGCTAATGGTAACTAGGAAAAAAGACTTTAATTCTTGGGTTAATAGTATTATGTCAAATGATGCTAGCTATGATGAAAAATTTGTAATAAATCTTCCAAGCCATAATGGAAATATTTCTAATAGATTCTCGGAAGGTGGATACAATAAGTATAGGCAATCTGAGATAACATCAGCATTTAAAGGCTATGAAAGCTGGGTAAGCCATGTTGATACCCTAACAAATCCTGACAATACAGGAGCATATACTGGATATAGGGATTATATGGCAGATAAGGCTATAAGTGGTATAGATCATTTTGACTTCAAGGCAACTAACTATTGGATAGGTAATCAATGGGTAAAAAATATTGCCCCATATGTACAAAAAGACTTCTTTGATAGCTTGTTAGTAGAAGACAACTTTGTAAAAAAAGGTCCTAGCACAAGCATAGATGAATCACTTCTTAAAAATGGACAATTACAAATTAGACCAGATCCTCATGTTAGTTTGATATCTAATAGCTTTAACAAAGAATCTAATGGACAAGAAGAACCATTAAGCAAGGTATCAGCCAACACAGCAGATGGAATCTATAGATTTGATATACCAAGCCCTAATAATACAGCAAATGAAGGTGAAGAGTATGTAATAAATTATAAGCTAAGATTAGATGATGATGCTTCAGTTAACCAAGATTACTTGATTCATGATATTCTCAAATGGATACCAGACAAAAAGAATTCAAGCGATTTTGAAAATCTTGATACAAATAATCTTATCATAAGAAGAAATGAGAAAGTAAATCCTCCTACTCCACAAGGAGATATAAATCTTAAAGTAGACTTTACCTACTCAAATCAAATAAATGGAGAAGAAGATAAGACACAACCAAGTGGTAAAGCAGGAAGTATTAAACTTCAAGTAGGAGATGGTCTTTCTTGGACAGATGTGGCAGATGCTAAAGATGCCCCATATCAAGGAAGCCTTGATTTTGCTAATCTTGACCCTAGTAGGCAATATCGAGTTGTCTATACTAGAGATGAAAAAAATGCAAATGAATGGGCAACTGAAACTATATCAGTTTATCCAGTTGACTTTAAGAAAGTCGATCCTAATACAAATCAAGTAACTATAGAAATAGCAAATGGTAATCTTACAGAAATCTTTAATAATGATGAGAGTGGATTTAGGATTCCTCTAAGAGTTTCTAAGGTAAATTCAAACAAAGCAACATTAACAGGCTCACAATTTAAGGCACGTAAGATAATAAATGGAGAAAAGGCACCTGAGTATATAGATGGAAAGCCAACAGGTAATTACACATATCCAAAATACTATAATGAAGAATTTGACGCTGTATCAGAAGCAACAGGTGAGCCGGGAGATAACTACTTTAGAGAGTTAACTCCAGGAATCTACGAACTAGAAGAAATAAAAACTCCAGATGCTTCTTACAAAATTCCAAAAGATAAAGATGGCAATCCTATGAAGTGGTACTTTAAGGTTTATGTTAATAAAGACAAAAGCCCAAGAGATGCTGACTACATGAACATAGACTTTGGTTTTAGCCATACATTCTCTGAATCTGATGATTTCAATAAGGCTATCAGTGATGAAGAAAAGCAAAAACTCATAGGAACAACCATTAAGGGGCTGGGAGTAGATGATCCAGTATTTAACAAATATGCCAAGATAGTAGCAGATGATGGAAGATCATACCCTGCAAGACCAGATGCTCCATATAAGAAGATCCATGATGTTCAAGTAACTAACTACAAGAATAAAACTAAACTAAACTTTAAAAAAGTAGATCTTAACTATAATGCCATCTCTGGTGCAAAATTTAGACTAATTAAGGTAAAAACAAATAAGGATGGCACAGTCCAAACAAGCTTTTTCGGTAATAAGCCAGTAGAGGACACCTATGAAGAAGATATTATAGAAAATGAAGCTGTAATACACAAGAAAGGTGACCCAATCTATAAAGAAGAGGCAATATCTGATAAGATTCTAGGAGTTGAATTTAATGATATCCCAGAAGGAACCTATATCCTAGAAGAGATAGCCCCTGCAGAAGGCTATAAGAAAAATGATGGTTATATTACTATAACTTTCACAGAAAATGAACAAGGTAAGTGGAAACAAGTAGTTAAGGCAGATTCATACCCTTATAAGACCGATCAAAATGGTAACTTGTCTGCAATAACAAATGCCAAGTCCTATATTGACCTTAAATTCCAAAAATTGGATAACAAGGGAGAAGAAGTTAGGGCAGCAGACTTTAAACTAAGTGAAGTTGATGAAAAAGGTGAAAAAATCGAAGGAGGATATGAAAAAACTATCTACTCCTACGATAACTCAAGATTTAACTTCGATAATCTTGGACCAGGACGCTACAAACTAGAAGAAACTAGAATCCTAGACAGGTTCCAAAAACCTAACCCATGGTTTTTTACTATAAGGGTTAAAGATAAAAGTACAGGAGAACTTGAGATAGTCTCAGAAAATAAAAATGACCTTTCCATAAGAGAGGTCACTGACAAAAAAGATGAGTCAGATTACCAAATAATAAACTATGAGAAAACCAATTTTAACTTCACTAAGCTGAAAGAAGATGACACACCACTGAAGGATGCAGTCTTTAGCCTAAAGAAAGTAAGAGATAAAATCCATGATGGGGATTTAGCTTCAGAAGATAAAACAATAGGCTATCTATATGATGAAAATGGAAAGTTTAAGGGAGTCTATAATGGAAAATACCAAGAAGGAACATGGGTTGATGCTACAAGTGGAGCAACCACAGCCTACTATAATAAAGCTCGTTCCCAAACTGATGGTTCTGTAAATTTCTACGACCTAACAGAAGGTATCTACGAACTAGAAGAAATAATAATTCCAGAAGGTTATTCAAGCAATAGTAGCCAATATAGGTGGATAATAGAAGTTAAAAAAGGCGAAAATGGTCTTGAAGTTATATATAACAAGACAAGAGAGAAATCATATTATGAAAAATATGATCAAGCCTATGATGAAAAATACAAACAAAATAACTTCGATAAGTCCGACAACTTAAGTCTTAGCCCTTATGGAAATAAACTTATAAACCATAAGAATACAACAGATCTTAAATGGAAAAAGGTTAGCGATAAAGCGGAAAACCCAATCAAATCAGAAACAAAGTTTACCCTTTATAAAAACTCCAATGACCCAGATGACCTAGATAAGGCCAAATCTGGTCAGGCAATAGCTGCCCCATATGAAGTGGTATCATCGGATGGTGCTTTTGAAATAACAGACCTATCAAAGGGTGTCTACACCCTAGCAGAAACAAGTCCACCAACTGGATACAAAAAAATGGATAGATATATTGTTATCCAAATTAAGGAAGATGGAAATAACCACTTACAAAAAACCTTCTATGAGCTTAAGTTAAATGATAATGGACAGTATGAAATAGTAGGAAACTTCGCTGATTTTGATTATATTTTGGCAAATATCCCTAGAATAGGAAAACCTAGCCTCAGAAAAGATAAGGACAGTGATTTTTGGATAAGAAACTTTGAAAAAGATTATTTTGTTTTTTCAAAAATATCACTAAATGGTAGACCAAGACCAAATAATTATGATAATATTAAAACGGGATATTTAAAATTAAAATTATCGCCCGCTGATGATAATACAAATAAAAATGCTAAAACTTATACAAAAGAAGTAAACTTGGCTGAAGATCCAAATCTTAACATTTATAAGTTTGAAGTAGATGATATATCCGAAGGAACATATATCCTAGAAGAACTTATGGCACCAGATGGATATCAAAAAACTTTGAAAAAATATAAGATAAAATTTACAAGAGAAAATGGCTCCTTTACAGCAATGCTTGTGGCAGTGCTAAATCAAGACGGCTCAATCTTAGTTGATAAGCAAAATAGACCAATCGATGAAACAGGGGACGTTATTTCAACACTTCCACCTCTTACTCCTTTAAGAGGTGTAGAGGTAAATGGACCATTAAAGATTGTAAACAAAAAAATAGGCATAGAGTTTACTAAAGTTGATAAACAAACAGATAAGCCATTAGCAAATGTAGAATTTGTCTTGGAAAGACAAGATGATTCAGCTAAGGATTATTATCCAGTTACAAGAAATCTAGACTTGATAATGACAGAAAAAGAAACAGGCAAAAGATATATCATAAAGAATGGAGAAAAAGTATATGAAACAAGTTACAATAGACTTGATGATTATAAGTTAAAATCCAATATAGATGGTAAATTTAAGCTTGAAAATCTAAAAGATGGTTATTATAGGATAATGGAAACAAAAGTTCCAGATGGCTATATGAAACCACAAGGTTCAGTAAAAGAATTTAGAGTAATAGACGATGATATAGAAATATTAACCCAACATGGTTATCAGAAAATAAGTGATGAAAATAAAACTCGTCTAACTAAGATAGTAAACTACAAACCAGGAAAGGGTAAGTTTAGCATAAACAAAACCAATGAAGAAGGTAAAAAACTTCAAGGAGTAAAATTCACCCTAACATCCATAGATGGTACTTCATTTGTACAAACAACAAACTCTGAAGGTAAGGCAGAATTTACAGACCTACCTAATGGCTTTTATTGGTTAATGGAAACATCAACCCTAGATGGTTATATGCTTGATAAACAGAAAAAACCAGTACTCATAGGAGATCAAAGTTGGACTGTCCCAGACAATCCAACAAATCCTGAAGATGTATCTGATAGGTTAATCTTTGATGGAAAGCAAGCTTCTGTCAAGTCAGTAGGTGGCAAGAGCGAAAGCGAACAAGTTGTATATCCTAATGAAGGAGAGGCAATCTTCGCTCAGTTTAGATTCAAATTAAGAGAAGGTGAAATGGTAAAACCTGGAGATACCTTTACCGTCAATTTCTCAGATAATGTTGACCTAGATGGAATAGTTAAAGACAACGATGGAGTAGGAAAGACAGATTCATCCTTCCTAGATATGATGAGTCCATCAGGAAAAATTGCCAAGGCAAAAATCAATGATGATAGAAAATCTATAACCTATACCTTTACAAACTTTGTCGAAAACTATAAACCAGAAGATATGCAGATGTTTATTCAACTATATCCAGATAGGATAAAGATAGATCACACACAAGATTTTCCAATAAGAGTAACAATTGGAAAACCAAGATATGCAAAAGCAGATCAAATCTTTACTGACAATATAAGGGTAGATTATAGTGTAATGCTTGATGGTCAAGGGACTAGAAGCTATGCGAATCCAACAACTGATGCATGGATGTACAATCTAAGAGTAGATCCAAAGGAAAAGACCTTTACAGCTGTTGTCTATTACAACTTATGGAACAAATCTCTTTATAACAAGAATTTAACATTTACTACTAACCAACCTATAGATGCAAATAGTCTATCTGTTAGGATTTATAAGAAAACTGGCAGGGGCTTTGCTCAAAACTGGCGAAATGGATACCTACCACAATCTAATGCAGTAGACTTTGATAATAGAAGCGACCTAAGATTTATAGGTGATGGATTCACTACGCACTATGTACCTGTTTATGACCAATGGAACCGACTTCTTGGTTACAATCCAAATGAAACTAAACTGTTAACTTTCCCAGAAGAATACTTCAATGCTAGAGGTGATGAAGATTCAACCTATGTATTAGAAATAAAGGGTAAGCTAAGTGATTCATCTAAGGCTACATCATTGCTATCAAGCGTAAACTATAGCCATAGAGAATACTATTGCCTTGATGCATATGGTAGAAAGACAACATCATGTCCTAGATGGACACATTACACTGACTATACTGGGGAGGCTCATTCATGGTCTAAATTCTATGTGCCAGGAGCAAGTGGAGAAGGTAAGCTTGAGTTTAACTTCGTAAACTACAAAAACGTAATAGAATACACCAAGATTGATGGTGGGGTCATCTCAAATGCTAATACAGATAATCCGACTGGTGAAACTAGCCATAGGCCAGACCTAGATGTACTAGGAGTACTTGAAGGGGCTGAGTTTGAACTAAGAAAAGATGGCGTAAAAGTTGAGGGCTCAGAAAGAAAATCAGATGTCTATGGTAAATTCTCATGGAAAGGTCTAGCTGAAGGTAGCTATGAAGTATGGGAGACTAAGGCTCCACATGGATACAAACTTCCAGAAAAAAGAGTATCATCATTCAAGGTTGACAAAGATGGTCACTTCATAGATATCTTAGACAATAAGCAAATTATTGCAAACTACAAGAGAGCAGACCTTAAACTTAAAAAGCTAGATCAAGATGGAAATCCACTTGAAGGAGCCCAATTCCTATTAGAAGGAAAAGACGTAGAAGGCTATGATGACCGAACACTAAAAAGTGATAGCAAGGGTCAAGTTACATTTGAAGACCTAGCCTACGGCAAGTACACCTTAAAAGAGATGAAAGCTCCAGATGGCTACAATAAAACAGACAAAACTTGGGAGATTGAAGTAACTCGTGATGGTAAAATCCTATGGACCAACTCCTTTGATGATAGTTTAGAAATAAAAGATGCAACAGTTACAAACTTACAAGGTCAATCATCAGCTAATCTTGATAGCAAAATAGTTGGTATCAACAAAGACAAAAAAGTCTTTAGGCAATACAACCTTGTAAAACTAAATGGCACAGAAAAAGACATAAGAATAAGAGCAGACAGCGGAGTAAAACTAAATGACTCTAACACCCAAGTAAGGGTAATTCCTGTCAATAATACTTCAACGCTCGATGCTCCTACAGTTATAGACAAAAATGCCAACTTCAAACTAGCCTATGATAAAAATACAATAAACCTAGTTATAGAAGAAAACAAAGGTAAAGAAGATACTCCTGAAGGATCTTCATCGGAAGAGTCAAGTACAAATCCTCAAAGAACATACCTAGTAATAGTAGATATGCCATACAATAAAGATGGTAAAGTTGGGGCAGGACTTGCTTATGGAGTCTTGGAAGCTAGTGGATTTAAAACCACAGAAAGCATAGATAAGTACGTGGCATATGACAGTTCAATTAGCCAAGGCCAAGATAAGCACAATCCAGGCTTTGCAAATGACAAGTATCTATTAAGAAACCAATATGATATGACACTTGTCTTAGAAAATAAGAAAAATCCTGATATCTACTTTGAGAAGGTAGATTCTACAAATAAAGAAACTAAACTTCAAGGTGCAGAATTTGTACTTCAAAAGAAAATTGGAGAAACTTACCTAACTATAACAAAAGAAGGCAAAGAAGTAGATCCAACTAACATGAATGATAAAGCTTGGACAGCAACTTCAGACGATAAAGGTAGATTTGAATTCAAATCAATCCCAGATGGGGACTATCAAGTAAAAGAAGTCAAAGCTCCAAGAGGTTATGCAAATCTTAAACCTATAGCCTATAAGTTCAAAGTCCAAAATGGAAAAATCTATAAAGAAGACCTAGAAGGCAGGCTAGAAGATAAAGAATTAGAAAACTCTGATGAAAATAGAGAGCAAATAGAAAATAAAAAGGCAGTCTATCCATCAACTGGTGGACCAGGAGTTTGGATAGGATTTACAATCATTGGATTAGCTCTAATGATACTAGCTGTTCTAAGCTACTCTAAGAAAAAAGAGAAATTAAGTTAATTACTCAAAAGACCCTCAAAGGGTCCTTTGAGTTAATTATAAAAGTAGGAATGTTTCTAACTATAAGTTTTAAACTTATAAAAATTGATAAGGCAAAAGCCAAAAATTTATCAAGGTAAATTGACAAAAAGGGTAAAAGGAGAAAAATATGAAACACAAAATTTTGTCATTTTTAACAGCTCTTGCTATGGTACTTGGAATAGTAGTACAACCATTCGCAAAAGCTAATGCAGCACCTAGTAATGCAACAACAACAAATACAGTAACAGTGCATAAAATTCTTTTGACAGAAACTGCATTAAAAAATCATGATGTAAACAAAAAAGGATATGATGGTAATAAAATTCCAGATATTGGAACTTTCTTTGATGCAGAAGCAAAAGAAATTTCTGGAGTTTACTTCAAACTTCAAAAATTAAAAGCTGATATTCAAGAAGATCAAGTTGATGTAAACAATAATGATCAATGGGAAGATGTTAATGGACAAGAAGGTTTAACAACAGAAGATGGTCTTAAATTTACAACAACAGGTTTTGAAGGTAAATATAGAATAGTAGAAGACCTTACAAAATCAACATACAAGGGCGAAGATGGTCAAAGCGTACTTACAGGCTCAAAAGCTGTACCTACACTTCTAACTCTTCCTTTAGTAAATGAAGATGGAATTGTAGCCGACGCTCACGTTTATCCAAAAAATACAGAAAATAAGCCAGAAATCGACAAAAACTTTGCAAAAGAAAATGATTTAAAAGTTGTTGAAGACGGTGAAGCAGGCTCAAAAGTTGGTGCAGTTTATGAAAACTACCAAAAGAAAAAAGCTACAGTAACAGCAGAAATTGGTAAAGAAGTACCTTATGAAGTTAAAACAAAAATCCCTGCTAACTCAAAATTAAAAACAGCTAAGTGGGATGATAAGATGACAAGTGGTTTAACTTTCAAAAAAGGTTCGCTTTTAATAAAAGTTGGACAAGATAATTTAGAAAAAAATACAGATTATAAATTAGAAGAAACAGATGAAGGTTTCGTAGCTAGTCTTACAGAAACAGGCCTTAAAAAAGTCAATGAAAAAACAGAAGCTGTAGAAGTAACCTTAACATATACTGCAACTGTAAACTCTAAATCAGTAGTAGATATACCAGAAGCCAACGACATCATGTTCCATTATGGTAACAAACCAGGCTTTGGAACAACACCATACCCAACAAAACCAAATGAAAATGGTGAATTGACAATAAATAAATCATGGGATGATGGAGAATGGGCAGAAGGTGAAACTGCAACATTTAAACTTGTAGATGCAAATACAGGCGAAGATGTAAAAGAAAGTGACCTTGATAAAGTTGATAACTATACCTTTGAAGGAACAGTAACAATAGGTTCTACTAGTCGAGATGGTATTCCTGGAAATCCAAAAAACCCACCTGTTTATGGTAAGACTTACACATGGAAGGGTCTTAAAAAGGATAAACAATATAAGGCTGTAGAAATTGCAACAACATCAGGCTCAGAATCTGAATTCAAAAAAGGCGCAGATGGAACTATAACAGTAGTAAACCACAGATCTGACAATCCAAAACCACTTAACCCAACAGAACCAAAGGTTGTAAATGGTGGTAAGAAATTTGTAAAGACAAATAATAAATCAGGTGACCAACAAGAAAGACTTGCTGGAGCAGAATTCTACATTACAAATGAAGATGGAAGCAAATATTTAGTAGCTGCTAAAACTAGTCCAGAAGCTGTAAAAACAGCAAAAGATACATTAAATCAAAAAGTAGCAGACTATAATAATCTATCAGCTGAAGATCAAAAAGGTGATAAAGGAACAACAGCAAAAGCTGCAATTGATAAAGCTCAAGAAGACTACAATAAGGCATTCAAAGAAAACGCAAATGCTTATACTTGGGGAGAAAAGGCTGATGAAAATGTAGTAGTTGTAACATCTGATGGACAAGGTAGATTTGAAATCCAAGGTCTAGCTTATGGAAAATATAAATTAGAAGAAAAAACAGCTCCAAAAGGCTATGCTGCAAGAAATGACAAACCAGAATTCACAGTAGAAAAAGGTTCATACGCAGGAGTAGACTCAGAACTTCAATACAACAAAGATAATAAAGACGCTGGCTATGGTAAGCAAATAGAGAATAAGAAAGTTTCAATCCCACAAACTGGTGGAATTGGTTCACTTATATTCGTAGTAGCAGGTATCGCAATCATGGGTCTTGCTGCATACAAAATCCAAGCAAATAAAAAAGAAGCATAAGTTTATACATGGAGGAGTAATATGAAAAAACTTAATATAAAACTAAGACAAGTCTTAGTATTTGCCTTAGTCCTATACCTAGTTACTCCTCTTTTGGCTTTTGCTAAAAGCGGAAATAGCCTAAATATTTTAGTAGACAATAGTGAAGCTGCTATTGATTATTGGAAGATTGATGATGAAAGCTTGATAGACTATAATAGTGAAGACTATGAAAAAAAGGCTGAAGAGCTTGTAAATAATTTTTCCAATGTTGATGAAGCTGACCTAAATAAAAAATTTGGTGAGAAAAAAACAGTTAAAGTCAGTGATAAGAAAGATGGAAAAGATTTAATTAAGGTAGAAAACTTATCCTATGGAACCTATCTGTTTAGACAAGTTAAAACAGAAGAAAAAACTTTCAAACCTTTTATTGTAAGTATAGATGAAACAACCATCAACCCTGCTACTATTATTCCAAAGACTGTAGTTCATGATATAATCCTTAGAAAAATAGACAAGGATACCAAAGACACCCTTATGGGTGTAGGATTTAAGCTAGTTGATAAAGAAGGTAATACACTCAAGTTTAAAAATACAGATGATGGCTACATCTATGATAAAGATGGCGAGATAGAAGAACTTATCACAAACGATAAGGGACAGATTAAAGTCAAAGGCCTCGAAAAAGAAGCAAAATTCATAGAAACAAGTCCCCTTAATGGATATGAAAAAAATAAGGGGAAAGAAACAAGCTTTCTAAAAGATGGAGAAACAGTCGATTTTGAAAATGAGAAAGATTCTCGAACCAATATCTTCACCTTTGTAAAGATAGATGGAGATACCAAAAACCCATTAGAAGGGGCAGTCTTTAAAGTTCAAGTCAAAACAGACAAAATCTTTGAAGATGTCGAAGAAAATGGCAAAATCTACACACTAACAAGTGGTAAAGATGGTATTTTCAAAACCAAACAACTCCCATATGGAACTTATAGGCTAATAGAAACAAAAACTCCAACAAAGGACTACATTCTAAAAATAGACCCAATAGACTTTGAAATTGGAGAAAACTCCCACCAAATGAAAATAGAAGTTGAAAACTACAAGGGAAAGGTTCCACCTACACCTGGTGGAGGATCACGTCAAAGAAAAAAGACAAGCTCCCTTGTAAAAACAGGTGATGTCAAAATACTAATAATATTTATAACAGGCCTAATCCTAATAGCCTACGGTATAAAAACTGTAAGGGCCAAAGATTAGAAAAATAATGACTGTTGCAAATCAACCTTTGCAGCAGTCTTTTTTTAAGGGATAAAGGGGACGAAAATGAGGGGCCCCTTTCTCCCTTTTAGTTTAAAAATAAAATGTTATAATATAGAAAAGGCTTATATGATTTTATTGTGAGTAAAACAAAGAAATTGTTTAATTTGAATTTTTAAATATAGGACGATTACCAAAACAAGCAGGCATTATATTATAAATAAAAGAGAAACTATTAGGAGAATAAATGACAGATATAAAGATAATATTTTTTGATATAGACGGAACCTTAATTTCCCTAGATAAGGATAGTATAAGCGAAAAAACAAAGATTGCCTTAAATGCATTAAAAGATAAGAGGATTCATATTTGTATTGCTACAGGAAGAGCTCCTGTTCAAATTCCTGTCTTTGAAGGGGTTGATTTTGATTCGTTTTTAAGCTTTAATGGGTCTTTGTGCTTTAATGAGAAAGAAGAAATTTTCTCAAACCCTTTAACAAATGAGGATGTACTACATTTTATAGAAAACGCAAAGGCTATGGATAAGCCCCTTGCTATGGCAGGAAAAAAATCATATGTGGCAGATTATTTTGATGATGCTTTGAGTATGTATTTTGGATTTTCAAATCATAAGCCGGATTTTATAGATGACTTAATATCCTTTGCTCAAAAAACCAAGATTTATCAGCTAAATATGTCCATAAGAAAGGAAGAATATGATAGGGCACTTCTAGGAACAAGGGGTGCAAAGATTGCAGCTTGGTGGGATAGGGCTGTTGACATTATTCCTAAAGACGGGGGAAAGGGACTTGGAGTAAGAAAGATTTTAGAATATTATAAAATCAAAAAAGAGGAGGCTCTCGCCTTTGGAGATGGAAACAATGACCTTCAAATGTTTGAAGAAGTAAATGGAATAGCCATGGCGAATGGTTCAGACGATTTGAAAAATATTTCTTATGATATATGTAAAAGTGTAGATTGTGATGGTATTTTTTATTATCTAAAGGATAAGAATATTATATAGGCGAGATTTTATGAGTTTGTATGAAATTTGAACATAAAATATATAAAAATTTGGTTAAATATTTTATTATTAGTTTTTTGATGATTTCAATTGTTTTTGTTCTTATTTATTATTTTATTTTGATGAGGGTTGACAGGATAAATAATAAGAAAGAATTTGATTTTGTAAGTAAAAAATTCAACGAAATAATTGCTGATAATGATTTATTTATTGATAAAAATAAAGATGATATCCTAGATTTTATTAATGAAAAAGATAGTGATTTTATAGAGAAAGCTTATGGTTTGAGAAATAAGGAAGGTCTTGATTTTTCTTTCCATGCTTATGATAAAGAGTTGAATAGGACTAATTCAATTTCTTTTAATAATTTATTGACTAAGGAAAAAGACCAATATATAAAAATTTTGCTCTCATCTTTTGATAAGGAAAAATATTATAGCTATTATGATAAGGGAAATATGAGTTTGATTTATATTAAGGATTTTGGAAATGGTTCAATTTGTCTTGATATATCTTGTGCGAGTGTTGAAAATATATTAAATAATTATTCCAAAAACTTTATCATAAGCAACTCTTATAACAGAGTCTTGGCAAAGGGAGGAAACCTATCCAATATCTCTTTAAATAATAGTATAAATGGGTTTAAGGACTCCTACCTAAAAAGAGAAGGAGATTTTGGAGAATTCAAGGTTTATAATGTGCAAAAAAAATTTTTTACTAAAGACTTGCTTTATTTAGTGCTTTTTATCCTATCTTTGGTATCTTTTGTTTATATTCTTATTATAATATTTTTCACCAAGAAAATTTCTTTTGAAATCAGTAAATCCATTAACAACCTAACCCAAGCTATAAGAGGTGTATCTAGTGGAGAAAATGATAAAATTATTATTGATAGTGATGATGAAACAAAATATATAGCTGATAATATAAATGTTTTGATTGAAAATGTCAAAAAGCTTGAAGGCAATAATGTCAGTTTAAAATATGAGAAAAAAGCTTCTGAATTTAGAACTATGGAAAGTCAATTTAATCCTCATTTTCTATATAATACTTTGGATATAATTTCTTATCAAATGTATATAGATAGGGATGAGTGTCAAAGACTTATTAGCAATTTGAGCAAACTTTTGAGATATTCAATAAATAATTTGAGTTTTTTGCATTTGGAAGAAGATTTGGAATATTTGAATCTTTATATAGCAATCCAAAAAATTAAATATAAAAACAGGATGGATTTAAAAATCAATGTTGAGGATGATTTAAACAAGGTCATGGTTTGTAAATTGTTTCTAGAGCCTTTATTAGAAAATAGCTTTAAATACGGCTTTAGAGATGATAATACTATAAAAATAAGGATAAATATATATAAAAAAGATGATAAAGTCTATATTGATACTATTGATTCGGGTAAGGCTTTGTCTAAAGATGAAATTGATAGAATAAATGAAAATGTCATAAGAAAAAGCGAAAATTCATTTTTATCTGACAAACATCATGGATTGGAAAATACTTTAAAAAGACTGAAAATCTTATATAAGGATGCAAGTCTTGAATTTGTAGAAAATGATTTTGTAATGGTAAGAATTAGCTTTAAGGTGTAAGTATGAAGGTTTTAATAGTAGAAGATGAAGAAATTATAAGAAAGAAACTTGAGATTTTACCATCCTTTTCTAAATATGGGATGGAGGTTTTAGAAAGTGCAAAAAATGGCTTGGAAGGATTGGAAAAGATTAAGAAATTCAATCCAGAACTTGTTATTACAGATATTTCTATGCCCTTGATGGATGGACTTACTATGATAAAAGAAAGTCTGGACTATGAATATTCAGCCATAATTGTTTCAGGTTATAATGATTTTGATTATGCAAAAAAGGCAATAAAGTATGGAGTTACAGATTATCTTCTAAAACCTATCGATATTGAAGAGTTGAATAAGTCTTTAATAACTGCCAAAAATATTTATGAAATGAGAAAATCTTTTATAAATCAGGAAGATAATATAGATATATTAAAAATTGAAAAAAATGAAAATAAAAAATCTGATATTGCTCTTGAAATGATAGCTTATATAGAAAAAAACTACGGCGAGAAGATTTCAATAAGTGATTTAGAAAAGAAACTTAATTATAGTGAATCTATGCTAAATAAAAAGTTTAAGGAATATACTTCTATAACTTTTAATGACTATTTAAATAGGGTAAGGATAAAAGAAGCTATAAAATTATTAGAAAATACAGAACTTATGATTATAGATATAGCTTTTTTGTGTGGATTTTCTAATCAAAAATATTTTTCTAAGGTATTTAAAAAATTTGTTGGTATAAGTCCTGGAAAATATAACAAAAATATATGATAAAGATATAAAAACGTTTTTTTATCTCAAAAAGTATACCTTTTATTGGTGGATTGTATACTTTTTGAGATTTTTATTTTATATAATTATATTAACAAATAACAATAATAAAAAAATTGGAGGAAATTATGAAGAAGAAAATATTTGCTATTTTATCATTGGCTCTTGCTATAAGCTTAACAGCATGCTCATCTAATGATAGTGGAGGTAAGGATGTAAGCAATGATAAACAAACTAAAGAAAATTCATCCAATACTCTTGTAGTATATTCACCAAATTCTGAGGGAATTGTAAGTTCAATTATACCTGCATTTGAAGAAAGTACAGGAATAAATGTAGAATTACAACAAGCAGGAACAGGAGAACTTTTCACAAAATTAAAAGGAGAAAAGTCTCAACCTGTTGCAGATGTAATATGGGGTTCAGCTTATAGTCTTTTTTATGAAAATAAAGATTTATTTGATGAATATGTTTCAACAAATGACAGTGAACTTATAAAAGAATATCAACACAATGAGTTTATACCAGCCGCTGATAAATTAGATGGTTCTTGTATTATAATAAATAAAGATTTGGTTAAGAATATAAAAATAGAGGGATATGAAGATTTACTAAATCCTGAATTAAAAGGAAAAATCGCAACAGCTGATCCTACTTCATCTTCATCAGCATTTTGTCATCTTACAAATATGTTAAAAGTAATGGGTGGATATGAAGATGAAAAAGCTTGGCAATATGTTAAGGATTTATTTACAAATGTAGATGGTAAAATCCAATCATCTTCATCATCAGTATATAAGACAGTAGCAGATGGGGAGATGGCAGTAGGGCTATCTTATGAAGATCCAGTTATGCAACTTAAAAAAGATGGCGCTGATAATATTGATATAGTTTATATGAAAGAGGGTTCAATTTTCTTGCCATCAGTTACAGCTATAGTTAAAAATGCACCTAACCAAGAAAATGCAAAGAAATTTATTGATTTTATAACATCAAAAGAAGCACAGCAAATTCTAGCAAGTCAAACAACAAATAGACCAGTTAGAGATGATGTTGAAATGAATGATTATATGAAAGATTTAAAAGATATAAAACTTGATCAAGAGGATTATGAATATGTCACAAGTCATCAAAAAGAAATAGTAGAAAAATATAAAGAAATATTCGCAGACATACAAGGATAAGCTTATGTCAAAAATTCTAATAAAAGATGCAGTAAAAAAATATGGGGACAGAGAAGTTGTAAAGCATATCAATCTTGAAATAAAGGATGGAGAGTTTTTTACTCTCCTTGGTCCTTCAGGATGTGGTAAGACAACACTTCTTAGAATGATTGCAGGTTTTAACTCAATAGAAGGTGGAGATTTTTATTTTGGGGACAAAAGAATAAATGATATGGATCCATCTAAAAGAAATATAGGAATGGTTTTTCAAAACTATGCCGTATTTCCAAATATGACAGTAAGAAAAAATATCGAGTTTGGTTTAAGAGAAAGAAAAGTAGATTCTCAAACTATAAAAGAAGAAACCGACAAGATGTTAAAACTTATGCAAATAGAAGAACATGCTGAAAAGAAACCACAAGCCTTATCTGGAGGTCAACAACAAAGAGTTGCCCTTGCAAGGGCTATAATAATAAAACCTGATGTTTTACTCATGGATGAACCCTTATCAAATCTTGATGCAAAACTAAGAGTAGAGTTAAGAGAGACTATAAGAAGAATCCAAAGAGAGGTAGGAATTACAACGGTATATGTAACACACGATCAGGAAGAAGCTATGGCTATTTCTGATAGAATTGCAGTAATGAAAGATGGAGTTATCCAACAATGTGCAAGTGCAAGAGAAATATATCACAAACCAATCAATACTTTTGTTGCAAATTTTATAGGCACAAATAATAAAATTAAAGCCTTCTATAATGCTAAAGATGAAAAAATAGAAATTAGCAAAGATTATAAACTAGATATGAAATTAAATACAGAAGATGATTGTGAGATAATCTTATCTGTAAGGCCAGAAGATCTTATAAGAAGTGATAAGGGTATGGAATGTAAGGTTATAGACCATGTGTTTTTGGGAGCAAATACACATTTTCATATGATAAATCCTAATGATGAAGAAATTGATGTTTTAGAAGAATCATATCTAAATCAAACAGAAACTATAAATGATAAGGTTTTTGTTGAAATAAAAAAAGAAAAGATTAATGTTTTTACTAAAGATGGTAGCCTAAATCTAGTAGGTGATAGTTATGAAAAGTAAAGAAAAGAATATAGATATATGGAAGATTTTTACAATTGTTATATTAATTGGACTTTTGCTATTTTTAGTTTATCCGATAATTAGATTGCTTCTATCTTCAGTATATGTAAAAGGAGAGGGATTTACTTTCAATGAATTCCATAAATTTTTCTCCAAGAATTACTATTTTCAAACCCTCCTAAACTCTTTGAAAATATCAAGTCTAGCTACAATATCTACCATACTTTTAGCAACACCAATTGCATATATTATGAGTATGTATAAGATAAAGGGAAATACAGCCTTAAATATAATTATAGTTATAGCTTCAATGTCAGCACCATTTATAGGGGCATATTCTTGGATATTGCTACTTGGAAGAAGTGGAATTATAACTGAGTTTCTATCAAATGTATTTTCTATAAAAATCCCAGAGATTTATGGATTTAAAGGGATATTATTGGTGTTTTCGCTACAACTTTATCCATTAATATTCTTATATGCAAAGTCTGCTTTTGAAAATATAGATGCATCCGTAATAGAAGCAAGTGAGAATTTAGGTTGTGTGGGGCTTAGAAGATTTTTCAAAATAATTTTACCCCTCATAGTTCCATCATTGCTTGCAGGTTCTCTTTTGGTCTTTATGAGATGTATGTCTGATTTTGGTACACCAATGCTTATTGGAGAAGGTTATAGAACATTTCCTGTGCTAATATATAACGAATTTGTAGGAGAAGTTGGTACAAATCAATCTTTTGCATCAGCTATTGCTGTAATTGCTATTATATTTACAAGTTTAGTCTTTATAATACAAAAAAAGATTGCTGAAAAATCAGCTTATTCATCAAATTTCTTAAATCCTGTTGCAAAAAAACAATTAAAGGGACCAGCAAATATAATTGCTCATTTATTAGTGTATATTGTTGTATTTTTATCAATTCTTCCACAAATATATTTAACATATACATCCTTTAAAAAGACTTCAGGAAAAATATTTATAGATGGATATTCACTAAAAAGCTATCAAACAGCTATATCAAGACTTGGAAATTCAATTATAAATTCTATTGTATTTCCAATAATAGCACTTTTAGTAATAATAGTATTATCACTTATAATATCTTATCTTGTTGTAAGAAGAAAAAATTTCTTTACAAATTTGATAGATATATTTACAATGATTCCATTTATATTACCAGGAGTTGTAATAGGTATATCACTTTTAAAATCATTTGCAAATGGATTTGGAAGAAGTGGATTTATGGCAATGGGAGGAACAATACAAATTATCATTATATCTTTTGTAATAAGAAGAATGCCTTATACACTAAGATCTGCAAGTTCAACCCTACAACAAATTCCAATAGTTATAGAAGAAGCTGCAATAAGTCTTGGAGCAAGTAAATTAAAAACTTTCTTGAAAATCACAGTTCCGATGATGGCAAGTGGCTTGATTTCAGGTGCTATTTTATCATTTGTAACATTGATATCAGAACTTTCAACATCAATACTTCTTACAAATGTCAAAACAAAGACTATGACAGTAGCCATATATACAGAAGTAGTAAGAGGAAATTATGGAGTAGCAGCAGCACTTTCAACCCTTTTGACAATATTTACAGTTATAGCACTCGTAGGTTTTAACCTATTAGGGAAAAATAAAAATACCAATATATAAGAAATTAAAAAATTGTATGGAAGTAAAAAATCCATACAATTTTTTCTTAGTTTTTAAGTTTGAATTCCAAAAGAACAGGATTGTGGTCGGAGTATTGGAAGTTTTGCTCTTTTATGGTTTTTATATTTTTAACTTCTATATTATCTGTAACTATAAAGCCATCTATGGTAGAAAGATAGGCATCTTTTCCAGTATATGGTTTATCATTTACAACAGATGTTTCGCTATCTCCATAAAGAAGTTTCATAAAGTCTTTTAGGTATTCTTTAGGGAAGGGACTTGGATCCCATATTCCTTCAGGTACTTCTTTTTTTACTCCGCTAAGTTCTTGATTGAAGTCTCCTCCTACAAGGACATAGTTTCCTTTTTTATATTCACTATCTATAAAGTCTATGATTTGCTTACTTTGGGCAAGCCTTCCCTGGTTTCCAGACTCGTATGCGTCTAAGTGGATATTTACTAAGACAAATTTCTTATCGCTTTCTTTTATTGGAAGGTAGGAGGCGGAAAATCCTCTTTTAAGGTTTGCAAGTCTTACTGGAAATTTGTGGGGGATGGGTTGTTGGTATCTTTCTGATTTTTCTATTTTTTTCTCGGTTTGGGTAAGGATTCCAGATGTGATTTTTCCAAGTGGTGGCAATGGAAATGGTACAAAATCTACCTTATAATTTAGGGCAAAGGCTAGATTTCCACCCAAGTTATCCTTTAGAATTTCAACTTGGTCTATATGGTAGCTTCTTTTAGAATCCCTATCTACTTCTTGAAAAAGTTTAAAATCAGCACCTATTTCTTTTGATATTTTTAAGATATTATCAAGAGCATTTTCTACATGGCTTTTATCTATGGGAAAGACCATATTTCCTCCATCCATAAAAAAGTCTGTATCCTTATCAAGACCTGCATAGCCGATATTCCAAGTCATAATCTTATATTCTTTATTACTTTCAATCTCTTCTTCTGCTTTTCCCATAACTTTTATATCTTCTACTTCTTTTGGTCTATATTCTCTTATCCAAAGATAGGATAGAAGTATGAGAAATAAGATAAAAACAACTCCTATAAAACCTGCTAAAATTTTTAATATTTTTTTCATAAGCACCTCTTTTTTTATATTTTATCATTTTATAATATTTTGGTAAATTATAATTTTTCTAAGTCTAATGAATAGAAAGAAAAATGAATTATGAAGGAATTTTTAAAAGATTATTTTAAGGCTATGGGTATAGGCTTTGGAAAGCTTTTTAAGACCTACTTATATCAGCTATAAACAAATCTTCTAGTTTTTCTTATAGATTATAGATATATTATCTTTTAGATAATTTCTTTAAATTCAAAATAGCAATACCTACAAAAGATTTCATTATCTGATATAGCTTTATTAAATTATGGACGGCTTAATTATCCCTTACTTTTTGATTTCTTCTTTAATTTTGTTATTTTAGAATTGATTCGGAATTTTTATAAAAATCTATAATGTTTTATATTAATGTATTACAAGATATAGATTATAAAAAATAAGGGACTCTTGCAAGGATTAAATTATTTGCAAGAGTCCTTTTATAAATTTTAGTTTTGTATTTACTTATTAAAATATTTAATTTTAAATTTTGATTTGTTTATTTATATTATTTAGCTATTTTTTCATAGCTTGCTTTTTCAATTTTCATTTCATCATCAAGGGCCTTACCATATTGGTCAGCTACCTTTATAGCCTCTATAAAGTTCTCTCTTGAAAGCTCTACTTTCGCCTTTTTCCACTCGTTTGTTTTCATGGCCTCATCTGCTATCTGTTCAAGGTCATCAATTTTTAAGTTAAGGTCAGAAAGTTTTGTAGGAAGTCCTACTTTTTTATTAAATCTTCCTATCTTATCAAGTTCATTAAGATTTCTATCATAAGCGTGAAGAACAAGTACACCGAAGGATACTACTTCTCCATGTTCAAAGTGTCCTTCTCTTTTTACTGAACAGCTTGCATTGTAAAAAGCGTGAGCTAGAGATGAGTTGTAGTAGAAGTCTTTTTGGTTGGTTAGGTTGGATACATTTCCTGTATTTATAAATATGTCCATGGCGACTTCTTCTATGGCCTTAGAGCTTTTATTGTTTTTACAATCTTCAATTGCTTGTTGGCCATATTTTAAGAAAGGCTCTTGGCAAGATTTGGCAATGGCTTTACCAAGTTTTGCCACGTGGTTTAAATCTTGTCCTCTCATAGCAAATAAAACTTCGGCTTCTTTGCTTAGTCCATCACCTACTCCTGCCCACATATAAATTTCAGGGGCCTTTGCTAGAATTTCTATATTTATAAAAATATGGCTTGGTGCTTTTATCTTATCCTCATAGTGGGAAAAGGAGCCATCATCATTATAAATTACAGCAATTGCTGTTGCAGATGAACAGTTTGAGCAGATTGTTGGAAAGGAATAGCAGTCCTTATTTAACCTATCTGCTATAACCTTGGCAGTATCAATTGCCTTACCACCACCTACAGCAAATACTACATCGGCATCTTTTACCTCGTTTTTTTTAAGAAGTTTTTCAATATTTGAATTGGTTGAGTTTTTACCATATACAAACTCTCCCAAAACTTTAATTTCTGTATCTTGTAAAGCCTCCTTTATAAGGCTATTTGCAGCCTTCATTGCCCTTTTACCACCGATTATTACTACATTTTCTACCCTTTCATCTTTACATACTCTTGCCAAGGACTTATAATTGTTCCTGCTTACGCTATAATTTGTCAAATTTACGCTTGTCATTATTATCTCCTATCTGACTTCTTCTCTCCACTTATACTTATCATCTTTTGTAGCCCATTGGATTCCTGTTAGGGTGTCGTAAAGTTTTTGAGTTAGTTCTCCTGTTTTAAAGTCATTTACAATTACTTCTTCACCCTTGTAGTAAAGTTCCCCTATAGGGGAGATTACTGCGGCTGTTCCTGTACCAAAGGCTTCTTTTAGTCTTCCTTCACGTCCAGCTTTCATTAATTCATCTATATGCATATGTTTTTCTTCTACCTTGTAGCCAAAGTCTTTAAGCAAGGTCATTATAGAATCTCTTGTAACTCCTGGAAGAACTGTTCCCTCAATTGGTGCAGTTACCACTGTATCATCGATTAAAAACATAGCATTCATAGAGCCGACTTCTTCTACATATTTTCTATGTATTCCATCAAGCCATAGTACTTGTGTATAACCTAGTTTTTCTGCCTTTTTTTGCCCTATAAGGCTTGCCGCATAGTTTCCACCACACTTTACAAAACCAGTTCCACCAACACTTGCCCTTACATATTCATCTTCTACATAGATTTTAATAGGGTTTACTCCTTCTGGATAGTAAGCTCCTACTGGAGAAAGTATTACCAAAAATTTATATGACTTGGCAACGTGAACACCAAGGGACTCTTCATCGGCAAACATAAAAGGTCTTATATAAAGACTTTCGCCTTCTCCTTCAGGAATCCAATCTTTTTCAACTTTCACAAGCTCTTTAATTGAGTCTACGAAAAGTTCTTCACTAACTTCTGGCATACACATTCTCTCATTTGAGTTTTTAAATCTTTTGGCATTCATATATGGTCTAAATAGGTATATTTTACCATCTTTTCCCTTATAGGCTTTGAGACCTTCAAAGGTTTCTTGAGCATAGTGGAGAACCATAGTTGATGGGTTTACTGTGATATCTCCATAAGGGATAATCTTTTTGTTGTGCCAGCCCTTATCTTCTGTGTAATCCATAACAAACATATAGTCTGTAAAGTATTTTCCAAAACCTAGATTTTCTTTTGGTTTTTCTTTAAGTTCCTTTTTTTCGACAAATTCAAATTCCATAATTTACCTCTCTTGTAAAATTTTCTATATTATTTTTAGTCCAATGATATTTGTATATTTTCTCCAACCTTATTTTCTTCTTTTTGCATATACTTATAATTTTTATAGGCCCCTATTGTAAGGAAAGGTATTATTATAAGGAATATTGCAAGATATCCACAATAGCCATATCCATATTTTATTATATTTGTAAGACCTATACTTGATATAAGCATAGAACCTAATACTATAAAAAGTGATAGAAGAAGTCTTCTAACTTTTATGTTTTTTATTTTCTTTAATTTTTCATTTTCTTCAAATCTTGCGACCATACCATAGGTTATGGTAACTGCTGATGATATCAGACAAAGTATTAAACTTACTAGGTAAAATACGCTTATCCAATTTTTCTCAAGTGCCTTGGTGACTGTGAGGGTAGGAAGAGTTGCTCCATTTTCTATACCCATGAAGTAGTCTTTCCATACAAAAAGCATAAATACTGACAGGGCAAGGGCAAGTGAGTTTATTAGGCTTGATATATTCATAGACCTTGTAACTTCTTCCTTATTTTTAAGAACTCCACAACAAGCTATCATTGCAGGTATTTGTACACATTGAAAACCAGCATAGACAAAGCCATTTTCAATAGCCTTTGGAAAGTGTAAAAATCCATTTTGACTAAATTCATTTGTAAGCCTTCCTAAAGGATTTTCCACAGAAAAGCTTCCATAAAAGTAGATTGAAAGACTTGTTACAAGGATTAAAATTCCCATTACTGCCCCAAATTTTCTTACAAGATTTGCTCCAAACATGACCATAAGAAGGATAAGGGCAGATATCAATACAAGGCTTATCTTATAAGAAAAGCCAAAAGAATCACTCAAGGCACTTGCTGCAGATGATATGGTAGTTGCTATAACCATAACTACCATGATTAGGTAAAAGGCCTCGAAGGCGTAAGCTAGTTTATCAAAGGGGTGATAAAGATTTTCAAAAACTTCTTTGTATGATGAAAGATTCCTACTATTTTTCATAATCATAGCTTCCCTTAGCATCCCACACAAAATAACCATGGCAAGGATGGCTGAAAATATTCCCCAAAAACCAAGTCCTACAAAATATGTATTGGCCTGGTTACCCGTAGCAAATCCACCACCAGCATGGGCTGAAAATAGCATCAGGGCTATAGAAACAACTGCATTTTTTGAAAGATTTCTCCTTAACTTCATTCTTTTCTCCTTAAAATTTATTATTTTCTAAGGCAATAAAAAAACTCCCGTCTCTATTGCCTAAGGCTTAGAGACGAGAGACTAAAACTAAATAATCCACTCCCGCGGTACCACTCTATTTCATCAGTTGATGCACTCAATTATAATGATTAACTCTGTAACGGGAGTTCCCGATAATGCTTACAAAAATTTGGGCATTATAGCTCGGTGGTGATTTTTCATCCTAGTCTTCATAGTACTTCACACCAAATAGTACCTCTCTTTAAATTCAACTAGCTTACTTTTCCACGTCAAAACTTGTTAATAAATATATTACACCCTTTTAAATGAAAAAGCAAGCAATTATTTTTAAATTTATGCAAAAATTTTACCAAAAAATAATAGATGTTGAAATCTAGACTTATAAAAATATATAAAACTTTATAAAATATTTTTATAACAATCTTTTCTAAAGCCTAAAGCAAGGTGTTTGCTTAAGATAGAATTATTTAGTTTTATTAAAGTCTTATTAATATAATATTAAGTATTCATCTTAGTTTCTATTTTCCTTTCAAAGATTTTTCTATTTTTATACACCCCAACTGTCATAAATGGAATTATGATAAATATTATAGCTATATATCCACAATAGCCATATCCATATTTTATAATGTTAGTTAAGCCTACCATTGATATAAACATTGAAATGCTTATTATAAATAAAGCTACTATAGCTCTTCTTATTTTTGCACTTTTAATAATTGAAATTACCTTGGCATTTTCAAAGTTTGCTACAAAACCATAGGCTATAGACACTGCTGTTGACAATAAGCACATAAACAAAGATATACTGTAGAAGATTCCCATCCACTTAAAGCCCATAGCTTGGGTTGATGTCAAGGTAGGTAAAACTTCTCCACCATCAACATTCATATAAACACTCCTCCATGACAAAAGCATAGTCACTGATAAAACCAAAGCTATAAAATTTATGATAAAGGCTATGTTCATAGATAAGCTTGCTTCATTTTTATTATTTATAACATTAGAACATGCTATAAGCGAAGGTATTTGTACACATTGAAAACCTGCATATACAAATGAATTTATACCAGCCTTAGGAAAATTACTAAATCCATTTTCAATAAAGTCAGCCTTCATAATTGTAAAGATTCCTTCCCCCATAAAGCTTCCTATGATATAAATTGATATAGCTGTGACAAGAATAACAATTCCCATAACAGCAGAAATTTTTCTAACAAAGTCTGCTCCAAAAATTACTAAAAAAAGTACTATAGCAGAAACCATAATGGCAGCTACTACATAATTGAAGTTCATATATTCTTTCAAAGCACTAGCTGCACCTGAAATTGCTGATGCAATTGCCATTAAAACCATTATTTGATAGAAAATTTCAAAGAAGATAGACAATTTATCGAATGGATGGTAAAGACATTTAAACAAGTCCTTATATGACTTTAAATCATTTGCCCTATACATTATAATTGCTTCCCTTACAACAAAACTAAGGATAAACATAGCAAATATAGCTGAAATAATACCCATATTTCCAAATCCTACAAAATATGTATTAGCCTGATTTCCTGTTGCAAAACCACCTCCAGCATGAGATGAAAACATCATCAAGGCCAAGGAGAAAACTCCTGATTGGACAATCTGTTTCCTACCTATACTAGTTTTTTTAAAATTATTACTTGTTCTTTCCATATATTCCTCCAGTATTTGGCAATAAAAAACCTCTCGTCTCTATTGCCTAAGCAAAGAGACGAGAGGTGAATATCTAAATAAATTTATACTACTCCCGCGGTACCACTCTTCTTCATCAGTTGATGCACTCAATTATAATGAATAACTCTGTAACGGGAGTTCCCGGAATAACCTACTCTTATTTCAGCTACCCAGCTTGGTGGCTAGTTTCATTAAGTAATTTCAGTACTTTACACCACACAGTACCTCTCTTAAGAAATTAGCTTAACTACTGCTCCACTTCCTAACTATTAAAACTAATTATACACACTAAATTTTAAAATTGCAAATATTTTTTTGAAAAATATTAATAAATTTTACAAAAAGGCTATTTATAGAATATTGATTACATAAATATAAATTATTAAGCAATAAAAACCAAACTGATTTCATATGGAGTATATTTATTAAATTTATATGATAAATATAAAATAAATATTCTTATAATGTCCACATCATTGTCTGTTAAATTTATATTAAATAATTGTTTTAAGGCTTTTAGAAAGTATAGTAGTGTTAAAATTGATATAAATAAGAAAAAATTTTAAATATATATAAACTATAAATAATAAATTATAAATGGGGTAAATATGAAAAAAGTAAAAATAATAGCAGATTCTGGTTGCAATATAGACTTAGAGATGGCAAAAGAGTATGGAATATCCATCCTACCTTTTAATATTAATTTTAAGGATAAATCATACATAGACCTATATGAGATTTCAAAAAGTGAATTTTTAGAAAAATATAAGGCAAGTGATGAGAAAGTAACTACATCTATCCCATCAATAGGATATTTCTTAAAATTATTAGAAGAAGAATATGATAGGGGATATAGGGACTTTTTGATTTTTTCGATTTCAAAAAAATTAACAGGTATGAATCAAATGATGCATATAGGAAAAGATGAGTTTCTAGAAAAGAAATCGGATGCAAACATTGAAATAATTGATACTAACACTGCAACAATAGCATCAATCTATCCTGTAATAAAGGCTGCAAAATATGCTGAAGATGGTGAAAGTTTAGAGCAAATATATAAAAAGAGCCTAGAAAACCTCAAATATGTAAATGTATGTGGGGTTGTAAAAAATCTAGATGCCCTATCTCGTGGAGGAAGATTGCCAAAGTCTATAGCAAAACTTGGTAATCTAATTTCATTTTCACCGGTTTTATGTATAGAAAATGGAGAAGTTTCCCTTATAAAGAAAGTAACAGGAAAGAAAAAATCTTATAAGGAACTAATTAAATACGTAAAGAAGCTTTGTACTAAATATGATAGTTACCAACTTATAATAGGAGGGGCAGGTAGTGATGAGCCTATAGAGATTATAAAAGAAGGATTGGCAGAAGAAATAGAAAAGGCAAATGATTTTAAAATAATAGATGTTACTCCAGTTATAGGAGTACACCTAGGAGATGGGGTTGTATTTTGCTCTGTTTTTCCATATTAAGCCCTAGGGGCTTTTTTTATATTGGAAATAATTTTATATTTATTCTAATATGATTCAAATTCCTGAATAATAAATTATTTTTGTATCTAAATATATGGGAAAGTTAAAGAAATATTTAACAACATTTAACGAAGTAAGTATAGTTTTAAAAATAATTAAAAAAAGAAGAAAATTTCTATTTTTCAAAATCCTTATATATCAATGAATATTAATTAAAAAAGTAAAAAAATAAAAAAAGTCAGAAACTTTTTATATATATTTTAAGTTTCAAGATAAAATGTCAATATATTGATATTCAATATCAGAAATAAATTGTATAATATTTATTAGAGATATTGATAATATATATCAATATTTACATATTATTTATGTAGCTATTATCTTTATAGTAATGTAATTTATATAAGAAAATCTGATTTTTCGGTGGATTGCTGATATTGACTATTATTACAATAAATCATATTATTATAAGCTATAAATCACATTATTAGTATTAATAGTAAGGAAAGAAGGGAATAATGCCAATTACTTTATGCAAAGATCAACAAGAAGTTGAAGTTATAAAGATTACGGGAAATGACGAAGTGAAAAACCGCCTTTCAAATTTGGGATTTGTTAAAGGAAAGAAAGTTAAGTTATTTTTCTTTGATGGTGTGAATTACATTATCATGGTTGATGATAGTAAGTATGCATTAAATAAAGACTTAGCGAAAAGAATTTATGTAAAGGAGTTAAACTAATGAAGACTTTAAAGGATGTTGCTGTCGGAGAGACGGCTATTATCAAAAAGATTAAGGGAGATGGAGCAACCATAAGAAGAATTATGGATATGGGTATTACTAAAAATACTGAAGTTTATGTTAGAAAAATCGCCCCATTAGGAGATCCTATACAAGTTAATCTAAGAGGTTACGAGCTAACTTTAAGAAAAGAAGATGCAAAAAATATACTAGTGGAGGATTAAATGACTTATACTGTTGCTTTAGCAGGTAACCCTAACTCTGGTAAGACCACACTTTTTAATGAACTTACAGGTTCAAATCAAAGGGTTGGTAACTGGCCAGGTGTTACTGTTGATAAAAAGGAAGGAAGATTAAAAGGTCACAAGGACATTATAATCCAAGATTTACCAGGAATTTATTCTCTTTCACCATATACTATGGAAGAGGTTGTTTCTAGGCAATACTTGGTAGAAAATAGACCAGACCTTATAGTAAACCTTGTAGATGGTTCTAACCTTGTTAGAAACCTATATCTTACAAGTCAATTAATAGAGTTAGGTATTCCTACAATTCTTGCCCTAAACATGATGGATATTGTTAAAAACAATGGAGACATCATTGATACAAAGAAACTATCAGAGCTTTTGGGATGTCCAGTTGTTGAAATTATAGCAAGCAAGAAAAAGGGAACCGATGCTTTAGTTAAAGAAATTGTTAAAAGTAATGGAAAAAAATACTTCCCACATCCACTTACTTTTTCAAAAGAACTAGAAAAAGCCCTATCTGAAATCGAAAATGAAATTAAAGATTCAACTGATAAAAATTTATTAAGGTATTATTCAATTAAGGCTTTTGAAAATGATGATGATATGCTTGAAAGTATAAAATTATCACAAAGCCAAAAAGACAAAATCAACAAGTTAAGAGAAGATTTTGAGCAAAAAGAAGAAGATGTGGCAGAAGGCATAATAACTACAGAAAGATATGATGCGCTTGGGGATATTTCAGAGCGTGTACTTAAGAAAGCTCCACCAAAGCTTTCTACTACAGATAAGATTGATAAGATTGTTACAAATAGAATTTTGGGACTTCCAATTTTTGCCTTAGTTATGTTTGTAATTTACTATATAGCTATATCAACTTTGGGTACAGGTGCAACCGATGCAGCTAATGGGTTCTTTGAAGATACTCTTACACCAGCTACGGCAGATTTTCTAACAAATTTGGGTATCAATGATGTTTTGGTAGGTCTTGCTACAGATGGTATTATAGCAGGTGTTGGTGCAGTATTAGGATTCTTACCACAAATGCTTGTACTATTTGCCCTACTTTCAATTCTTGAAGATATAGGATATATGGCAAGAGTTGCATTCGTAATGGATAGGGTATTTAGAAAGTTTGGACTTTCTGGTAAATCATTCATACCTGTAATGATTGGTACAGGTTGTTCAGTTCCTGGAATCCAATCTTCAAGAACTATTGAAAATCAAAGAGATAGAAGAATTACAATCATGACTACATCTTTTATGCCATGTTCTGCAAAACTTCCAGTAATTGCCCTTATAGCAGGTGCATTCTTCGAGCAAGAGCAAGCCTTAGTTACCTTCTCATTTTATATAATAGGTATATTTGCAGTAATTATCTCAGGTGTTATCCTTAAGAAATTTAGAGAGTTTGCTTCAGAACCAGCACCATTCGTTATGGAGCTTCCTCCATACCATGCACCAAGAATTACTTCAGTGTTAAGAGATGTATTCAATAAAGGTATGGCCTTTGTAAAGAGAGCTGGAACAATAATCCTTGTTTCATCTATAATAATCTGGTTTTTATCAAGTTTTGACTTTAGCTTTAATATGGTTGAAGCAGAATCAGAGAACTCAATTCTTGCAGTTATTGGTGGATATGTAGCAGTTTTGCTCAAACCTTTAGGATTTGGACAATGGCAATCAGCTGTTGCAACAATTACAGGCTTTGTAGCAAAAGAGAACGTAGTTTCAACAATGGGTGTTGTTCTTGGAATTGGTTCAGATCTTGATGAAACAAACAGACAACTTATCACAGCTTTCAATGCGGCTATAGGAACTCCTATTGCAGGATATTCATTCTTACTATTTAATATGCTTTGCATGCCATGTTTTGCAGCAGTAGGTGCTATAAAAACTGAGATGAACAACAATAGGTGGACACTAATTGCAATAGGATACCAAATGATTTTTGCATATTCAATAGCATTTATCTTTTATAACTTAGCAAACTTCTTCTTATATGGAATATTCTCAATTAAGACAATACTTGCTGTAATAGTTTTGATTGGAATCTTATATCTAATCTTTAGACCAGTTAAATATAAGGAAAAGAAGAAAAAATATAAAGTTAGGCTTGCACAACAAGGAAGATAAGCAGAAAGGAAGATTTTATGAACTTACAATCATGGATATTTTTACTAGTTATATTAGCTATATGTTCATATATCATATATACAAGGTTTATTAAAGAAGGTTCAAACTTTGGGTGTAAGGATTGTACAGAATCTAAGTCTTGTTCCAGTACTTCATGCCATAGTAAAGTTAAAAACCATAAGGAGGTTAAAAACAAAGGCAAATCATGCCCTTATTGTGATTAATCTTAAGCTTGGCTACTTAAATAGCCGAGCATACATAAAAATCTTCTAAGAATTATATATGCTTTTAAATTTAAGAAAACTTTCCTAGTTAAAAGCTGGGAAAGTTTTTTTAGAATAAAAGTGTAAAAAAACTCACAACAGATATTTTATAGAGCAAATCATTAATGTCCCTTTTTGCACTGACTAGAAGAAATGATAGTAATAAAGATTTTTATTAGTGAAATTTAAAATAAAATTAAAAAAGTTTGCATAAATCTTGCGATGGGTTTATAATCATTTTAAAATAATAAACATTATAAGGAGAGAAAAATGAATATCAAGATTAACAAGAAAATTTTAAGTGCTGGAATTGGAGTTGTTGCAGGAGCTTTAGGAGCAAAAGCCTTAAGTTCAAAGGCTGCTAAGAAGGCAGCAGTAGCTACAGTAAGACAAGGTTTAAAGGCAAAAAGCTCAATCGATAAGACAGTTGAAAATATAAAGATGACTACAGATGATATAGTAGCAGAAGCTAAGGTAAAAAACGAAATCGAAGAAAGAATTGAAGCTGAGAAAAAAGAAGACCTAGATATAGAAAAAGTAGCAAAAGAAGATGAAGCAAAAGAAGAAGTTGAGAAAGAAATAAAAGAAGAAAAAGAGGATTAGGATGAGAGCAAGTCTTAAGGCAAGATGTCCCCAAAGGTCTAGATTTATATACAAAGACTACCTAGAAGACTCTCACATTAATAAATTAAAGTATAAAATCGAAAATCTTGATGGGGTTAAATCTTGTGAAATTTCAAAGCTTGCTAAGTCTATAGTTGTAAAATATGAGGAAGAAGCCCTTCCAATGGTTGCAAGATTTATCCTAAATCTTGACCCTAAAAGTCTAGATGATTTTGAGATAGATGATGTAGATTTCATTGCTCAAGAAGAAAGATCTGTTTTTCATATAGTAAGAGATGCAGCTTATAGAAGGATTTTGTTTGGCTATATAATGCCTATACCGCTTAGACCTTTTTTCACCATAGTACGTGCCATTCCCTTTATTAAAAAAGGCTTAATTTCAATTAAAGAAAGAAAGATGAATGTTGACTTACTTGATGCTACAGCAATCTCAGTATCCATTCTTACTAGAGAATATAAAGATGCTGCTAGCATAATGGCTTTATTATCCTTAGGTGAAGAGCTTGAAGACTACACTTTGAAAAAATCAAGGCTAAATCTCAAGTCATCTCTCGCTCTTAATGTGGACAAGGTATTTGTTAAAAGAGATGATAAAAGGGTCTTAATTGATCTTAAGGAAGTTGAAATAGGAGATCTTGTATATGTGTCTATGGGAAACACAATTCCTGTAGATGGTGAAGTTATCTCAGGTCTAGGTATGGTAAATGAAGCTTCATTTACAGGAGAAGCTAAATCAGTTGAGAAAAATGAAAAATCGACCGTTTTTGCTGGAACTGTTCTTGAAGAAGGAGAACTCCTTGTCAAGGCTATGAACAAATATGATGATTCTAGGCTAAATCATATAATTAAGCTCATAGAAGATAGTGAGAGAAACAAGTCCAAGACTCAAATTAAGGCAGAAAATGCAGCCGATACTCTTGTAAAATATTCCTTTATTGGAGCAGGTATCACTTATGCTCTTACCCGTAACTTTATAAAGGCTAAGGCCTTTTTGATGGTTGATTACTCCTGTGCTTTAAAACTTACTATACCTATTGCTTATATGAAAGCTATTAGCCAAGCTGTTGATTCGAATGTCCTCGTTAAAGGTGGAAAATACTTTGACAATCTCTCAAAAGCTGACACAATAGTATTTGATAAAACTGGAACTTTGACAAAGTCAGAGCCAGAGGTCAAAAAAGTAATCACCTTTGAAGATACCAATGCTGATGAGGCATTAAGAATTGCAGCCTGTCTTGAAGAACACTTTCCACACTCTATAGCAAGGGCGGTTGTGAACAAGGCAAAAGAGAAAAATCTTCGCCATGAAGAAATGCACTCAAAACCCGAATATATTCTAGCTCATGGTATAAAATCAACAATCAATGGAAAGCCTGCCTTAATAGGAAGTGAACATTTTATTTTAGATGATGAAAAAATCCCTATAAGTGATAAAAATAGAGAGCTTATAGACTCACTTAAGGAAGAATATTCACTTTTATTTATGGCCTTTGACAATAGCTTAATAGCTGTTTTATGTATAGAAGATCCATTGAGAGAAGATGCAAAAGATACTATAAAAAGTCTTAGAAACTTAGGATTTAAGCATATAGCCATGCTTACAGGAGATGCGGAAAATGCTGCAAGTGCTGTAAGTAAAAGACTTGACCTTGACTACTATAAGTCCCAAGTACTTCCAGAAGATAAGCTTTCTTATATCGAAAAAATGAAAGATGAGGGTAGAACGGTAGTAATGGTAGGAGATGGGGTTAATGACTCTATAGCCTTATCAAAGGCAGATGTTGGTATATCAATGTCAAAAGGGGCAGATCTTGCCAAAGAAATTGCTGATGTTTCTATAAAAACAGACAGCTTAAAAGAGTTAGTTGATTTAATAAAGCTTTCAAAGGCTGTAGATAAGAGGGTGAGGAGGGATTATGAAAAAATTATAGTTATAAACTCCTTACTTATTGGATTAGGGGTATCAAGGATTTTGACTAATACCCAATCAGCTTTATTACACAATATATCTACGGTAATGATAGCAAGTGATAATATGAGACAATACAGTTAGTGCATAAAGGGACGTTCATTATTTGCACTGATAAAGTGCATGGCGTGAACGTCCCTTTATGCACTATCAAGGTCTAGGTAGGTGTCAATTATTTTAATACTTTCTTTAATATTCATATCTCCTCCTCTAATTTTTGACTTTTACAAAATTTATTACAAATCTAATTAAAACATAAAGGCAAATTATGGTTGCAAAATAAAACTCGATTTTTGCTAAAACTAACAATAAGCCAGGGTTCATTCCAGCATTTTTTAAAAATCCACAAGCCATCTTAATCCCTATTGCAGTTATTACAAATGGAAAGGTAAAAGATGCGTAGGATGGGTAAAATGGAAGTCTTACATAGGATATAAACTTAGTCAAGCAAAAGATAAACAAGGCTTGAGATAAGATTAATAAAAAAATTACCATAGCCTTATTTGGCATATTTGAAGCTTGGATATATCCTGCAAGGCATAGGCTTGCTGGGGCTGATGAGATTATGAAAAGTGCTTTTGCAGGATTTGGAACCTCCTTATATTTTATGTATCGGTAGTTTACAAGCCCTAAAAGAATAAGCATAGCTATAAAACCAAAATAGAAAAAAGCAATTCCCAAATTCTTCTTCTCAAAGGCAGGTGATGTTAAACTTCCCACAACTATACCAACATATACTATGTAATATGATGCAAATACATTTTTATAATCAAGCCTTATTATAAAGTTAAGGGTAAAATAAACAATCAAAATTATATGAAAAATTATTGCTAAATACCAAATTAAAATTGCTTTATTTCCAAAAATCGGCTTAATATATACTGAAAAAAGCATAAGGGCCATGGGAAAAGTTCCAATAACTGAGGCCATTATTGGATTTTTCATCTCTTCTGAAAAGGTTTTTGGATCTTTTAAAATCCTAAATATAAATAAAAGTCCTAAAATAAATCCTATAGTCCCAAAAAGTATCCTAAAGCCAGGGCTTGTATCCTGCCATAAATTTCCTAGAGCAAACATAGAAAGCATAAGACCAACTATAGGTAGGGGCAATCGTTTTGTCATAGTGATTCCTTTCTTAATATAATAAAATTTTTGTTTATTATATAACATATTACACTTTATAACAAGAAAAATTTATTACTGATAAATCTGTCCTATCTATTAGTCAGGATATTTTGCAATATCGAATATAGTAAAATTATAAGATGCAAATTGTATGGGAGTTTTAGAATAAAGTTTGAGTTTTATTATTTTACTAGATAAAGTTGATTATTTATGTTTCAATATTATATCCATAAATCTATGAAGTAAGCTTTCGTTGTAAAATCCCTCTAAAAATGTATGATTAAATTAGAAACATTTTCACTAAGGAGACTTTATGATTAATTTTAGAAATGACTATTCAGATATATGTTACTCAGAAATACTAGACTATATAAAAGAACACCTAGATGAGTTAAATCCAGGCTATGGAACAGATTCTCATACAAAAATTGCAGAAAATTTAATAAAGGAAAAATTAGGGGATAATGATGTTGATATCTATTTTATTCCAGGTGGGACAAGTGCTAATATACTTGGTGCAAGTCTTGGCATGAGACCAGAAGAGTCGATAATTTCAGCAAGGACTGGCCACATAGAAGACCAAGAGGCAGGAGCGATTGAAGCTTGTGGGATTAAGATTGAAACCATTAAGACAAAGGATGGAAAGCTTACAAAAGATAAACTTCAAGAAAAATACAAGACTTTTACCAATGAACATCATACTGTTGCTAGAAAAGTTTACATATCTAATACAACAGAAGTTGGAACACTCTATAAAAAAGGAGAACTTAGAGAGATATATGACTTTTGTAGAGAAAATGGCCTATATCTTTTTATGGATGGGGCAAGACTTGCCCATGCATTGGTAAGTAAAAAATCAGATATAAAATTTAAAGACCTTACAAAACTTTGTGATATATTTTACTTTGGTGGAACCAAAAATGGACTTATGTTTGGAGAGGCCTTAGTTATAGTTAATGATGACTTAAAGAGAAATTTTAGAAATTTACAAAAACAAAAGGGAGCTATGCTTGCAAAGGGCTTTGTGACAGGTCTTATGTTTGAAAGACTATTTATGGATGATTTATATATAAAGGGTGCAAAAAAAGCCTATCTTTTGGCTGAAAAACTTAGCACTAGCCTTAAAGACAAGGGTTTTGACCTAGCCTATGAATTTTCATCAAATCAAGTTTTTGTAAAAGTAAGTGATAAAGATGTTGAAAAATGGGAAAAATTTGCCATTTTTGAAAGCTGTGGAAAAGATAATGATTATAATATAGTAAGACTTGTCACAAGCTATAAGACGAGCAAGGAAGATATCGAAAAATTTATAGAAAATATATAGAAAGGACTATTATGCATTACACAGGAGAAGTCTATAGACCACCACTTGAAGCCTACACACCACTATTGGAGGTAACTTATGGTTGTAGCCATAATAATTGTGCCTTTTGCACAATGTATCATAGGACACAATTTGCCATATCACCCATGGCTGATGTAGAAAGTGATATTATAGAAATCTCACAAAGCTATCCAAGACCAATTGAAAGGATATATCTTTTAAATGGAGATCCCTTTGTGCTATCTACTGAGAAATTAATTGAAATATCAGATCTTATCCACAAATATATACCAGAGATAAAGACAATCACATCCTATGCCAGCTTTTATAATCTTAAAAATAAGAGCAAGGAAGATTTGAAAGTTTTAAGGGAGAAAGCTTATAACGAGCTTTGGTTTGGTGTAGAAACAGGTGATAGAGAGGTCTTATCCTGGCTTAATAAGGGATGTGACTTAGAAGAATACCATAAGGGTCTTGAAAAGATGAAATATGCAAAAATGAGCTATAATGCCATAGTTATGCAAGGGATAAAGGGTAGAGGAAAATCAAAGGAAAATGCAAAAGAGACTGCCAAGTTTTTAAATACCTACTCACCTATAGGAATCTTTATCATGTCAACAGATGTCCAATATGGTTCACTTCTTTTTAAGATGAGAGAAGAAGGCAAATTTCAAGAAACAACAAATAGAGAAAACTTAGAAGAGCAAATAGAGTTATTAAAAAATTTAAATGTTCCAGGAGATGTTTTATACTCATCGGGACATATAGTAAACCTTGTTAGGGTATCAAGTCATATGAGAAATAAAGAAAAGATGATTAAAAAATTAGAATATGCTTTGGAAAGTCTTCCAACAGAGGTATTAGATTCTAAAAATCAAGCTAGGGCAATATAAAAAAACCTATATATAAGTTTTTAGCTTATATATAGGATTTTTTTAGTTGTTATAATCTACGGCCTCATTGTATTTTCTTATTGTAGTTTTATGAGTAAATATAGAAACTAAGGCAATAAAAAAGTTAATAATATATTTAAAATACTCTGCTACTACGCATAATATTATAAATATAAGTATAGGCTGATTTTTTCTATAAAAACCAGGTCTTAGTAGGCTGAAAGAATTATAGTCACCATCTACTGCATCTAGAAAAAATGTTGAGGCTGCTGCAGTAGCTACAGTACCCATTGGGCTGAAAAACCATTTGAATTTTCCACCCACATATTTCTTATAATCAGCATACCAAGAGTAGGTATAATTTGAAAATAAGCTATAAGCCAAGAATAGTAAACCAACTAATTTCGTTTGATTAAACATAGAAAATCCAAATATTAATGAGTATATCAGATAGGAATTTATATAAAACTTTAATCCGACTTTTGGTGTACCAAAATAAGTTGGGTTTTCATAAGGATCTTTGTAAATTTTATTTTCATAGATATAAGGATTTTCCTTGATTTTGTAATAACTTTCTTTAATATTAGAATATTCTTGTTTTGGAGGCTTAACATAATCATCTTTTTTACTTTTTGGTTTTACATACTCATCCTCTTTTTCTAGATTAGGAGGCTTTACATAAGTGTTATCATCCATTTTTTACTCCTTTATATTAAGTAAATCTTCATCTAAAATATTATCTATATCATCAGAATTAGTATTTGCAACTCTTTGACTCATAGTCTTTACAAGTCTTTCGTTGAAGTTTCTAACCCATCTACCGTTACTATTATCATTTGTTTTGTGATAATTATTAACTATTATATCCTTATATAAATCTTCGTTTATATTATAACCAAGACTATTTAGACTTAATAGCCCTATTTGACAAATCTCTTCATCGTCATAGTCTTCAAATACAAACCTATTTGGTATTCTTGAAGATAGACCTGAGTTCATCCCAAGGAATTCAGCCATTTCTTTGCTGTAACCTGCAAATATTATTACAATATTATCTCTATAGTCCTCCATAAATTTGAGGATTTCATCGATTGCTTCCCTTCCAAAGTCATTTCCAGTTCCTGATGAAAGGCTATAGGCCTCATCTATGAAAAGTACTCCACCTAGGGCGGATTTTAAAACTTCCCTTGTTTTTATGGCGGTTTGGCCAACGAAGCCAGCTACAAGGTCAGAACGAGAAACTTCTATGAATTTATTTTCAGTTATAATAGATTTTTGATATAGAAGACTACCTAATATTCTAGCAACAGTAGTTTTTCCAGTTCCAGGATTTCCTAAAAATAGGGAATGAAGGGACATGGATTGGACTCTTTGCCCTTGATCTTTTCTTCTTTTGTTAAGCTCTGCCATTGAAATAAATTCGTTGACCTGTTTTTTAACCTGATTTATACCGATTAGCTTATTTAATTTTTCATAAGCATCTTCATCTTTATCATCGTAATTTTTATATTTTTTAGAATCGAAAACTTCATCTATATCAGTATTTGTTATAGTAGTAAAATCATCAGAGCCTGTTTCTATTACCCTATCTGCAAATACTTTTAGGAGTTTTTCATTGAAATTTCTAATCCATCTTGCATTTGACTTATCAAGTGTTGACTCATAAGCAAAAGATACATTTTTCTTGTAATATTGTCTATCTTCTAGAACATATTGTTTACTAATTAGGATACTTTCTCCTATTTCAACAATCTCATCACTTGTATAGTCTTCAAAGATAAACCTATTTGAAACTCTTGACTTAAGACCTGGGTTTGTTTCAAGGAATTGTTCCATTTCCTTGGTATATCCTGCAAAGATTATCATTATTTCATCTCTGTGATCTTCCATGTATTTAAGAATGGTATTTATGGCCTCTTGTCCATGATTTACAGAAGAATCACCCTTATTTAAGGTGTAAGCCTCGTCTATAAATAAGACTCCACCTTTGGCCTTTTCAAGTATTTCATGGGTTTGTATTGCTGTTTTTCCAACAAAAGATGAAATTAAATCAGACTCTGAAGCTTCTATAAATATATATTTATCTTTATTATAAAGGGCACCATTTTCAAATAAAATTTTTCCTATAAGTCTTGCAACAGTAGTTTTTCCAGTTCCAGGATTTCCTAAAAATACTGAGTGTAGTGAGCTTTTTTCAACAGGAAGTCCTTGTTCCATCCTTTTTTTGTTGAATTCAACCATTCTTACCATCTTATTTATCTCATTTTTAACAGAGGAAAGACCTATAAGTTTATTGAGTTCACTAAATGCATCGACTTCATTGTTACTTTCTTCATTAGAATTTTCTAAACCATTGCTATCATTTTTACTATCTGGATTATCTAAGCTTAAAATCTTATAAGTAGAATCTTGCTTTGTTTCAAATTTTAAGCTATTTATTTTTTCTAAGTCAAACTCACCTTCATAGTTTATATTATTAATTTGCAAGTATGAATTACCATTAAGTCTAACATTAGGATTAAAAACCCTATAAAAATCTACTATTTTTGCTCTTAATGTAGAAAAATCATCCATATAGATATCTATTTTTTCATTGTTTTTTCCTAAAAGTAGCAAATTTTTATCACTTACAAGATAAGATTTTTTGATTATGAAAATTATTTCTTTTATTGTAGTATTTTCAATTAGCCCTCTACTTTCAGATAGATTTAATGATGAGATGGTGTCATTAGAAGATTCAATATATGAATTATCTGATAGGTAAATATTAGCAGTATATTTATTTTGTTCATATATAGAGTTGTTTGAATAGAGTTTCGAATTTTTAAGGTATAGAGAAGGCAAATCTTTTTCTACAAAACCTCCTTTTACACTAGAGTTTTTTATAGATAAGGTTGAGTTTTGGCAATTAATTGTATTTGTATAATGTTTGCTTATAGAGGTATTTTCTATATTAACTGTTGAATTATTCACTGTTAGATTTGAGTTAATATTTGAATTTTTAATCTCTACTCTTGAGTTTTTAAAGAAAAACACAGAATAATTGTCTTCTATATCAAAAGTCGTAACTGAGTCCATAAAAAGCTTAGAATTAACATCTAAGTAAATATCTGGATACTTACCCTCGTTAGAATTAATCTTTATATTTTCTGATCTTTTTAATACTACATTATTTAAACTTACAACAGATGAGTCTTTTATATTTAATATATTTTTTGTATTATTTATGCACTCAATCCAAAGGGATTTAAGCAATACATTAGACTTATTTTTTATTGTAAAATCACCATATATATTATTAGTGTAATAATCAGTATTATTTTTATTTTCTAGATGACCTTCAATAGTAATGTTTTTATTTAATATGAAACCATTCGGGAGATAAAGTTCGAAATTTTTTTCTAACTCTATAATATCATTGTCATTACAACTATTATAGGCGTCAGTAAAATTCCATGTATCAATCGAATCTCCTACCAAATACCTAGCCATATTACCTCCTTAAAATTTTTAATATAATTATATCACAAGTGAATATTAATTATTATCTGATTTTATTTAAAAAAAATGATTTACTTTAAATGTTTTTTTAAAAATATATTACCATTTAGAATTTATAATGTTAAAATTTCTATTGATTTTTCCTGCTCTAACTATGTTTAAAACTAGGTTTTCCATAATTAGTAGTTTTGAAGGCTTTTGAAACTTAATTATTTGCTATTGATTAATCTTTTGCTTCGTAACATTTTTATTATTGCTACTTGCTTATATTAAGCTGTTTTTATACACTTAGCATATTTTTTACTGTAAGATTCGTTATTTCTTACAATCTTAATAAAATCATTGATTATCTATTAGATAATAGTCGAATGGATATAAGTTTCACTTTTGTTTTTTATTTTACTTGTAACTTTATTGATTTTTTTAGATAAATCTATTAATTTATCAATACAAGCTTACCTTACTTTAATTCTAAGTATAATTTTATTAGGATATATAGATATGATAAAATTTGTAATAAAGCAAGCCACATGAAATGCTACAAGATTTATAAATGGATAAGAAATCCTAATAAGAAGTTATAAACAAAACTTCTGCTAAAATCTTGTACAAAATAATAAATATGACAAGCAAAAAAACTATACTTATATTATAGAATGTTTTATTATTTTTTTCTATACCAAATCCAAATAAGACTACTGATATAAGAGCTTGGACTAGACTAGACTTATCTTAGCCGAGTAGAGCTTTAATTAGGCTTGCTATTGAAAACTATCCTAAGCTATATTGTGTTTTGCGAGATTTTTTGTATTAGAGTTATCAGATTTTTCCTATAAAATCTCTAAGTTTAAAATTCACTAAGTCTTTGTCTATATTCAATAAACATTCTATAACTTCATATAATTTATCTAGAAGTTCTTGTCCATCAAGATTTTATCAGTGATAAGTCTTGAAATCTTAATGATTTATCTTTTACTAAATTTTCACAACTTTTTAGAGAAAAATTTATATTTTTGGAATTTTATGACTACAATTTTTAAAATACCTAATAGCCATTAATTGAAATTATAAAATACTCATAATATAATTAAATCATTATAAACACTATAGAACAAATAAAATAATAGATTAGTGAAAATATAATTAAGCTAGCAAGAAGAAGTATATAATTCATAATTAATCTTGAAATGATTTGTTTTGTGTGTTAAAATATGGGTAATAATAGGGTAGGGAGTGTAAAATCACTCCCTACTTTACGTTAAAATTAAGCTATAAAAATTGTTAATAACTTAATTATAGATAAGACTATTAAGTAAATTTGTTAAATGTTTATAAAAATGTCAATATATTATATAATAAAAGCAAGAATTTAAGGAGGAATTATGACAGAAACAAGAGTTAGATTTGCACCATCACCAACAGGATACCTCCACATCGGTGGACTTAGGACAGCACTTTTTAACTACCTTTATGCAAGACATACTGGTGGAAAGATGCTTTTAAGGATTGAGGATACAGATAGGACAAGATTTGTTGAAGGAGCCTTGGAAAATCTTCTAAAGACTTTAAAATGGTCAGGTATAGAAATTGACGAAGGTGTAAAACTTGATGAAAATGGAGAAGTTACTGAAGTGGGAGAGGCTGGACCTTATATCCAATCAGATAGGGTAAAAGCTGGAATTTATGATAAATATATAAATCAACTTATAGAAGAAGGTAAGGCATATTACTGCTTCTGCTCAAAGGAAAGACTAGATAATTTAAGAGAAAGACAAAAAGCTGATGGACTTACTCCAAAATATGATGGACTTTGTAGATCTTTAAGCCTTGATGAGGCAAGAGAAAAAATTGCAAATGGAGAAAAATACACAGTAAGACTAAAACTTCCAAAAAATACAGATATTTCATTTGAAGATAGGATTAAGGGGAAAATTAGTTTTAATACATCTGATATGGATGACCAAGTACTTATAAAAGAGGACGGATATCCAACTTATCACTTTGCAGTTATAGTTGATGACCATGAAATGGGAATTACTCATGTAGTAAGAGGGGATGAGTGGATTTCATCAACACCAAAACACGTTTATCTTTATGAAGCTTTTGGGTGGAAGTCTCCAGAATTTATCCACCTACCAACAGTATTAAATAAAGATCACAAAAAATATTCTAAGAGAAATGGAGATGGAATGGTTGAAGATTTCATCGAAAGAGGATATTTACCTCAAGGTTTAATAAACTATCTTGCTCTTTTGGGATGGTCACCAGATAGCGAAGAAGAGATTTTTACTATGGAAGAATTGGCTGAACAATTTAGCTTTGATAGGGTAAATAAGACAGGGGCTGTATTTGATGTAAGAAAGCTTGATTGGATAAATGGTCATTATGTGAGAGAGATGAGCGTTGAAGATTTAGCAAAGGCAATTAAGCCTTATTGCATAAAAGCAGGTTTCTTTGGTGAAGACTATCCAGATGAATTGCTTAATCTACTTGCAGCAACTTGGCAATCAGCTATAGATAAGTTTTCAGATATAGTAGATCAAGCTTATTTTTACTATGTAGATGATAGCGAAATGAAATGGACAGATGAGGCGGTTGAAGCTATAAGAACTGATGAAGCTAAGATGATTTTTGATAGCTTTATTAATAAACTAAATGAAGTTGATGAAGTCGATATGGAATTTGCTAAATCTGTAATGAAATCTATCCAAAAAGAGACTGGCATAAAAGGAAAGAACTTATGGTTTCCAGTAAGAGCATCTCTTACAGGCAATGTACATGGGCCAGATCTTGGAAATGCCTTTGTTATTATGGGCAAGTCTAAGATAATTGATAGATTAAACTACGTTAAGGGAAGATTTTGATATGAAAATATATAATACATTCACAAGAAAAAAGGAAGACTTTAAAACAATAGATGAAAATAAGGTAAAAATGTATGTATGTGGTCCAACTGTATATGATTATATGCACATAGGAAACGCTCGTCCTTTAGTAGTGTTTGATACCATGAGAAGATATTTAAGATATTTAGGATATGATGTAAAATATGTTGTAAACTTCACAGATGTCGATGATAAGATTATAAACAAGGCCATTAATGAAAATATTACAACAAAGGAAGTTTCAGACAAGTTTATAAAAGCCTACATGGAAGATTCCAAAGATTTGAATATAGATGAGGAAAATACTATACACCCTAAAGCTACAGAAACGATGGATGATATAATTAACTTTGTTAAAGAATTAATAGATAAGGATGCGGCATATGTTTCTGATGGAGATGTTTATTTTGATATTTCAAAGGCCAAAAACTATGGTCATCTTTCCGGAAAAAATATAGAAGATTTAAGAGAAGGAGCATCAAACAGGCTTGATGATAAGGATAAGGCCAAAAAAAGAAATCCTATGGACTTTACCTTATGGAAAGCTACAAAAAAGCAAGGTGAAATTTCATGGGATTCACCATGGGGTTCAGGTAGACCAGGTTGGCATATAGAATGTTCAGCTATGACCAAAAAATACTTGGGAGAAACAATAGATATTCATGCTGGTGGAGAAGATTTACAATTTCCTCACCATGAAAATGAGATAGCCCAATCAGAAACAAGATCTGGCAAGAAGTTTGCAAACTACTGGATGCACAATGGAATGATTCAAGTAGATGGTACTAAAATGAGTAAGTCTTTGGGTAATTTCTTTACCCTTCATGATATAAAGAAAGAATATGATCTCATGGTTGTAAGATTTTGGCTACTATCAGCAGGATATAGACTTCCTATAAACTTTACAAGACAGATAATTGAACAAGCCCAAAACTCCCTAAATAGGTTAAATAATGCCAAATTTAGGTTAGATGACTTGCTTAAAATTACAAGTGGAAATCTCACAGATGATGAGAAAAAATCACTTAAAGAGCTAGATTTATTTGCAAAAGAGTTTAAAAGGGTTATGGATGATGACTTAAATACTCCTGATGCCATAACAGTTTTGTTTGATATTGCTAAGTTTGCTAATACAAAAGTTGACTCAAGTTCATCTAAGGAATTTGTAGAAAAAACAAGAAATTTATATCTTAAACTTGAAGATGTTCTTGGAATTGAAAACAGGAAAAAATCCACTGATTTAGTTGATGAAGATGATATAAATAAACTGATAGACGAAAGAAATGAAGCTAAGAGAGAGAAAAATTACCAAAAAGCTGACGAAATACGTGATAAGCTAAGTCAAATGGGCATAATTTTAAAAGATACCAAAGAAGGTACTAAGTGGGAGCTTAAATAATGGCTAAGATTTTTGGTAGAAAGCCTGTAATTGAAACTATAGACACTGGTGAAAAAATTTTAAAAGCTCATATTTTAAAAAGCAATAGTAATAATAAGTTTATAGAAAAAATAATAAATAAACTTAATGAAAGAAATGTAAAAATAGTCTATGAAAATAAGGACTATTTTTCAAAAATTGATGGCAATCACCAAGGAGTAGAAATTGAAGTAGAAGATTTCAAATATAAGGACTTGGATGAGTTAAAGGATAAAAAAAGACTTATGATATTAGATCAAATAGAAGATCCTCATAACCTTGGTGCCATTATAAGAAGTGCAGAAGCTTTTGGTTTTGATGGAATAATCATAGGTGAAAGACGCTCTGCCAAGGTAAATTCAACAGTCTATAAAACAAGTGCAGGAGCCATTAACAACATCGATATAGCACAGGTTATTAATATTAATAGGGCCATAAAAGAACTAAAGGAAGAAAATTTCTGGATTTATGGCTTAGCTGGAGAGGCAGAATCTGATATTACACAAACAGACCTTACAGGAAAGATTGGACTTGTTGTAGGAAACGAGGGCAAGGGACTATCAAGACTTGTAAGAGAAAATTGCGATGGACTTATTAAAATACCAATGCTTGGCAAAATAAATTCATTAAATGCGTCGGTAGCAAGTGCTATTGCAATATATGAGACCATAAGGCAAAATGGCTTTAACTAAAAAGAACCTAACCTATATAGATGGCTATAATATAATAAATTCTTGGCCCGAATTAAAGTCTATCCAGTCCCAATCACTTGAACTTGCTCGAGAAAAGTTGATTGATATGATGGCAGAGTACGCCTGTCTTTCAAATGAAATTGTAGAGCTGGTATTTGATGCCTACAACTCAGATGGAGATAGGGAAAATATAAGTGAGAAATTGGGTATTAAAATAGTATATACCAAGAAGTTTCAAACGGCTGATACCTATATAGAAAAGATGACCAACCTCTATGCCAGACGTCACAATGTAAAGGTGGTTACAGATGATGGTCAAGTTCAATCTCTTGCTTTTGAAAGAGGAGCAAGTAGGATAACAGCCCTTGAGCTTAGAAATGAGCTTATGAATATGAAACATAAGATAAAAAGAAGCAAAAGAAAAGACTTCTCTACAAACTTCAAGGACTTTCCTATATCAGATGAGCTTAAAGACTTGTTAGATGATATAGGGGACAGGTTGAAAGATGAATAATGGTGATGGTGGAAAAATTCAATTTATAAAAATTCAAATCATTTTTATAAGAACTTGACTGCTAAGGCAGATCAAATTTATGGTGGTTATATGGATAAAATAAATTTTAAAGATGAGGAAGTCTTAGACAAATTCAAAGACTTCTTCGATGAAGAAGAAATTGATCAAAAAGAAGCTTTAAAGATTTATAAAAAGCTTACAGATGAAGAAAAGGAAGAGTTTGATCAATATCTAGAAGATGAAGACTTAGATAATGAATTTGAAGATGATGATAAAAAAAAGGAGAAGACAAACCTCTTAGTTGCCAAACAAAGAAGTGATATTCTCAAATTATCAGACTTAACAAATGAGCAAATAGTGGAACAATTCCAAAAGGGCAACCAAAACGCTCTAGGAGCCTTGGTAGATAAAAATCAAGGACTTGTAAGAAGCAGGGCATCCTACTTTTATCGTTCCCATGGAAATGACCTAGAACTAGAAGATTTAGTTCAATCGGGTATGCTTGGAATGATAAGGGCTGCGGAGAAATTCGACTTAAGCTTAGGATATAAGTTTACAACCTACGCTTATAAGTGGATAGATAAGGCTATAAGAAAGGCAATAAACAAGGAAGGTCACACTATAAGAATCCCTGCTGGGAAGTACTTAAAACTAAACAAACTTAAACAAATCTTGAAAGCAAATCCAGAAGCAAGCGAGGAAGAGTTATATAAGATTTTAAAACAAGAAGGAATAGACAAAAAACAAGCAGATGATCTTTTCCTTATAAATAGAAATCAAGTAAATTCTACAAGTCTTAATATAAATCTTGATAGTGAGGACTCGACTGGAGATGAGCTTATGGATATGGTTGGAGATGAGTCCATTCCAGTAGATGATCAAATCCTCAAAAAAGATATGGAGGAATTTCTAATGAAGGCCCTAGACCAACTATCTGATAGGGAAAAGCAAATTATAGTCTACAGGTACGGTCTAGACAATGAAAAGCCAAAAACCCTAGAAGAGATAGGGACAATCTACAACCTTTCAAGAGAAAGAATCAGACAAATAGAAAATCAAGCTCTTGGAAAATTAAAGCAATATAGTGATCAAGAGTAGGTGAGATAAAACGTGCAATCAGCACGTTTTTTATATAGAAATTAAAAGATATATAATAATTATTATAGGAGGTGCATATGTATTGCCAAAATTGTGGTCATCCCAATGAAGATGGGGCTAAGTTTTGTAATAATTGTGGAAGTAAGCTAAATTATGACTCTAATCCAAATAATAATAGAAATAAAGACCAAGAAACAACCCAAAAGCTTAGGCCAGTAAGAGAAGATTTTAGAGAAAATATTAACAATAATGATTCTAGGAATACTCATAGAAATTATAAAAATGAAAAGGTAAAGCTTGCTGATAATTACAATAATTATCTAGGGATAAAGAAAGTTATAATAACCGTCTTGATTATAATTTTTATTATAGTACTTATAGTAGGAGCTATAAGATTTGCTTTAATTGACAACAAAGAAACAAATGATACTGTGGGAGGCGAAATATCTTCAAATAAAGTTAGTTCTTCTTTGAAAAATGAGTCCAACGATTTTGCTAAAGTTTTATCTGATGCTAAATCTCTAATAAAAAATGGGGAATTTGAAATGGCGGTTACTAAGCTAAAGACCATACCAAAATCAACCAGTTCAGATTATAAAAAGGCAGAAGACTTATTAAAAGATGCAGAAGAAAGGGCGGTTGACCAATTAGTAGATATCTTTAATAGTGGAGATTATGAAAAAGCAGAAAGTCTTTCTAGTAAATATATAGAACTATTTCCTAAATCTCAAGATATAGCTGTAGTAAATGATAGGGCAAAGGAAGAACTTGGAAAAGATGATAAGGAAAATAATAAGAAAAAAAGCATAAAAGAAAGAAAACAAGAGTTTTCTAAAGACTATGATATAGACAATATCATAAGCAATGACCTATGGGATAAGAATGGTAATCCTTCCTATGTAGAATTTTATAAAGCAGAGGACTTTATGGGAAAGGACCTTACTGTAGATATTAGTGTAGGTCAACTTAGGGCATCTCCTAGTATCAAATCTGAAAAAAAGGGAGAAGTAAGAAGGGGAGAAGTAGTTCATCCAACAAAAGTAGAAAGTGATGGAGAAAGATACTGGCTTTATATAGGAAAGGGATGGATATCATCCAAGCTTGTTACAGGAGAATTTCATAAGGAATAAGTAATGTACTAGTAGCATAAAGCAAGATGATTTATTAGTGTCAACTAGAAAAATTAAATAATAAGAAATAATATCCCTATATAGTTGGCACTAATAGGTTGAATTAAAATAAGAAAGAAATATTATAAAGATTGAAAGTTTGAATATTTTAAATAAACTTATTTTTATCATTTTTGGAAATGAAATGACAATTGCATCTTACTTTTTATCTAAATTTTTATAAGTGCCTAATTACTATTTTTCTAAAAATAAGGACTTATTCATCTTCATAATTTTCAAATTATCTAAATTTTATCTTAAAAGTTTTTTTATATTTAGTTTGATTAATTTTGTTAATTTTTTAATTTTATGTTATTATAAAAGTATCTTCAGGGTGAGGTTAAATTCCTAAACCGGCAGTTATAGTCTGCGAGTCTTTTGACCGATTGGGTGTAATTCCCAAACCGACAGTATAGTCTGGATGAAAGAAGATGTCCATTTTTGTATGGACTTTTCCTTATGCCCTGATTTATGGGCATTTTTTAATGCCTAAAATTAAGGAGGATATTATGAGTCGTGACCAAAGAAAGTTAAGAAATTTAGTTAAGGTAGGAATTTTGTCTGCTATGAGTTTTATACTTATGTTTATTCAATTTCCAATTCCTATAGCACCGCCTTTTATGAAAGTTGATTTGGCTGATGTTCCAGCTCTTATAGGTGGTTTTTCAATGGGTCCTGTTTATGGAGTATTAATTCAACTTATTAAGAACTTATTAAATTTAACCAAGACTTCTACAGGTGGAGTTGGAGAGATATCAAATTTTATAGTTGGGGGACTTTTTGTTTTCATCTCAGCTTATATCTACCAAAGAAAGAAGACTAAAAAAACAGCAACTATAGCACTTATAGTAGGAATGTTATTTATGACCCTTGCTGCAACATTTTCCAATGCCTTTGTAATCTTCCCACTATACGGAAAGATAATGGGAGTAGGTATGGACACTTTTGTACAAATGACATCCAAGTTAAATAGCCTAGTTAAGTCATATTTTACACTTATGGTCTTTGCCATAGTTCCATTTAATCTAGTAAAGGGAACAATAGAAATTCTTGCAACTAAATTATTATATAAACATGTATCGGGTATTTTACATGATAGAAAGTAAGAGGATATTATAATTTATCCATAGTATAGACTGTAGACAAGGGGGCTGTCGCAAAATTATGAATTTCTAACGTTGCATCATTAAAAGTTAGCCATAGACAATTTGAGAATATCTTGCCACTTAAGTAGGTGAAATTGTCGTGGAGGAGTTTGTAATGATTTTGAACGATTAATTCATTCTGCAACAGTCCCTTTTTTAATTTTTAATATCTTAAATTAAGGTGTTTTTATAAAATATACCAAAAGTAAGGAAAATATGATATAAAAAATTCAGAGTATCAACAAGTCCAAGAAAGAGATTGTAGATACTCTAAAACACTTTCATATGTAGTAGTTTTTGAAGTAGTAAATTAAGAATGAGAAATTATATTTTACTTAGATATAAGTCCTTATATAATATCAGTATATTCTTTAAGTATTGGAAGTTTATCATTACTGATTTTATCATCAGAAATAACAGCTTGGATTTCATCTATATTATAAAATGAATAAAAATCTTCCTTACCAATTTTTGTGTGGTCAGCAACTAAATATTTGTGGACCGAATTATCAAGAGCTAATTTTTGAAGTTCTCCTTCTTGTTCATTATATGTATAAGCATTATTATAATTTATTCCATTCACACCTATAAAAGCAGATTTAAAATGTAGACTTTCAACTATATTATCTGAAAAATTTCCTACAAAAGCTCCGGTAACCTTTCTTATCCTTCCTCCAACAAGAATTGATTCTATATTTTCTTTATCATAAATTTTATTAAAAAGAAATAGTGAATTAGTGACGATTTTGCATTTTTTATTATCAAGATAATTTGACACAAGTTCTAGTGTAGAACCAGCTCCAATAAAAACGGTATCATTATCTTTGATTAAGTTAGAAACTTTTTTAGCTATAATTATCTTATATTCCATGTTCATATGCAATTTTTCTTGGTGACTTGACTCTCTTTCGGTTAAATCATCTATGTATTTTGCCCCTCCATGGATTCTTTTTAATTTATTTTTATTTTCAAGTTCCTTAAGATCTCTTCTTATTGTCATCTCAGTTACATCTAAAACTTCAGTTACATCAGAAACTCTGATTATTCCATTTTTTTTGACATGGTTTAAAATAAAATTTTGTCTTTCCTCTTTTAACATCTTATACCTCTTTAAAAATAAATGTTTTAAATTGTTCATTATTAATTTATATCAAATCCTTGAAAATATGGATTTTCACTATTGACAATTAAATATCTTTACTATATTATTATATCATAGATATAAAAACAAACAATATAAAACATTTATAGGAGGGCCTATGTCTATATTCTTGGGAGTAGACGGTGGTGGTACAAAAACAGATTATCTTTTATGTGTTGACAATAAACATTTTAAAGAGAAAACTAATACTATTCACCTAAAGCAAATCACTAGGGATGAATTTAGTGATAACGTTACAAAAGCTATAAATAAACTTTGTGATAATGCAAAAATAAAGATTGAAGATATTGATTTTTCCTTTTTGGCTATACCAGGCTATGGTCAATATCCTGAAAACGAAAAATTCATGGAAGAATTCTTTGATGAATTTTTGGGCAAAGGTAAGTACAAGATGGGAAATGACTGTGTTAATGGATGGTCTGGATCCTTAAACGCACAAGCAGGTATAAATCTTGTTTTAGGGACAGGCTCTATAGCCTTTGGTGTAGATGATAAAGGAAATTCAGATAGATCAGGTGGATGGGGACCTTTTCTAGGAGATGAAGCCAGTGCTTACTTTATAGGTAAGAATATTTTGAATTTATTCACAAAAATGAGTGATGGAAGAATAGAAAAAACTTATATATATGAATTGGTAAAAAATGAATTAGGCATAAAAGATGATGTTGAACTGATAGATATAGCAGAAAAGATGAAAAGGGATGAAATAGCAAATTGTGCAAGGCTATTAAACCCAGCATTAGAAAAAAACGACAAGTATGCCATAGAACTTTTAGACAAAGTAGGCTATGAAGCTGCCTTAACTATAGACAGTCTTATAAATAAACTTGATTTTGATGGTTGTGTTAAAGTTTCTTACTCAGGTGGAGTATATAAATTAGGAAATAAACTTATAGAGGCTATTGAAAAGCATATAAAAAACAATATAGAAATAATTGAGCCTTATACAACTCCTATTGAAGGTTCTTTAATTCTAGCCAAAAAATATTATGAAAAAGGGGCAATAATATGATTTTAACCATAACTGCCAATCCTTCTGTAGATATATCCTACAAATTAGATGGTTTTGTTATAGATGATGTAAATAGGACAGCTAAGGTAGAAAAAGATGCTGGAGGAAAGGGAATCCATGTATCCTATGTACTAAAAGAATTAGGTGAAGATGTTACAAATTCAGGCTTTATTGGTGGAAAGCTTGGCGAGTTTATCGAAAAAAGATTAGATGAGAGAAAAATATCTCATGATTTTATAAAGTTAGATGATGAAACAAGAAATTGCATAGCTATTTTACATGATGGCAAGCAAACAGAAATACTTGAAAAGGGCCCAGAAGTTTCTAAAGAAAAAGAAGATGAATTTTTAGCCCATCTTAAAGAAATTGCTAATAATTTAGATATTATAAGTATATCAGGCTCACTTCCAAAAGGCCTTGATTCAAATTTTTATAAGAAAATTATTGAATTTGCAAAAAATGAAAATATATTTGTAGCCCTTGATACATCAGGCTCAACACTCAAAGATTTAGTAAATGCAGATTTTAAACCTGATCTTATAAAACCAAATGAAAAGGAAATTATAGATATAATTGGTAAGAAATTCCCAGAAGAAGATGAAAAAATAAAAGAAATATTTTCAAATTCTGTCTTATCTGAAATAAAATATATTATTGTTAGTCAAGGAGCTAGTGGAGCGGTAGTTAAAATAAATGATAAAATTTATAAAACAGCTGTTCCAAAAGTAGAGGCACTAAATCCAGTAGGAAGTGGAGATTCAAGTCTTGCAGGTGCTATATCTGCAATTTTTAATAAAGAAAGTGGCGAAGATTTTATAAGAAAATCTATGAATTGTGGACTTTTGAATGTCCTAAATGAAGAAATAGCTCATGTAAATATGAATGATTTTGATAAGTATTATGAAAAAATAAGCATAAAGGAGATATAATATGAAAATTTCAAAAGAAAAGGTAGAAAATTTAAAAAAGCTTGCTAATGAAAATGGAGTAATAGCAGCCCTTGCTATAGATCAAAGAGGCTCAATGGAAAAAATGATAGGAGCTTTTGATGAAAATTTAAACAATGTAGAAGATATTTCAAGATTTAAATCATTAGTTTCTAAACAATTAACAAAATATTCATCATCAATCTTACTAGATCCAATATATGGACTTGAAGCAATAAAGGTAAGGGATGAAAATGCAGGACTCTTGATTAGTTATGAAGTAACTGGTTTTGATAAAAATGATCCTGAAAGACTACCAAAACTTATAGATGGATGTTCAGTTTTAAGGCTTAAAGAACTAGGGGCAGAAGCTATAAAGATTCTTCTTTACTATGATGTAGATCAAAGTAAAGAAACAAATGATAAGAAAAAGGCCTTTATTGAAAGGATAGGTTATGAATGTGAAGCTTTAGGACTTCCATTTTTCCTTGAACTAATAGTCTATGATGAAAAAATAGAAGATAGTAAAAGTGCTGAATTTGCAAAAGTTAGACCTCACAAGGTAAATGCAGCAGTTAAAGACTTTCAAGATGAAAGATATAAGATTGATGTCTTAAAACTTGAAACTCCAGTAAATATGAATTTTGTCGAAGGATATGGAAAAGAAGTTGTCTATAGCCAAGAAGAAGCTTCTAAATTTTTCAAAGAACAATCAGATATAAGCAAAATTCCTTTTATCTTCTTATCAGGTGGGGTAAGCGCAGACTTATTCAAAGAAACACTTAAATTTGCAAAGGAAGCAGGCTCAGAATTTAATGGAGTACTTTGTGGAAGAGCTACATGGAAGGGTGGAGTTGAAGAATTCGCTAAATCTGATGATGATGCAATAAAATGGTTAAATACTCAAGGCTTGGATAATATACAAAGCTTAAACAAAGTATTAAAAGAAACAGCAAAATCAGTTTTTGATAAAATTGAAGAATAAAAAAACACAAGTGGGTCCTTAATAGGGCCCATTTTTAATATTATATAATATTAAAAAAACTTGACTACATTAAAGAACTGTATTATACTAAAGATAAGGTAATTACCATACATAAAAACATTTAATGCATAAATATTTCATCATTTATGACTTAGAATGGAGAGGAGAAAAATATGAAATTATGGAAAAAGTTTGCCTTGTGTATGTCGTTAGCACTATTGGTTACAGGATGTGGAAATAAAGATTCTAAAAATCCTAGCTCAGAAGAGAAGAGTTCTAAATCTGGGGAAAACGTTGTTCGTATTGCCATGTGGAATCCAGATCAAATTGCAACAATGAAGGATATCGAAAAAAAATATGAAGAAAAAAATCCTGGAGTAGATATACAAATAGAAGAGACAACATTTAAAGATCATTTCACAAAATTAGAAACCCAAGCCCAAGGTGATGTTATGCCAGATATATTTACAATGAATGGACCTAATTTTATAAAATTTGTAAGTAATGGAGTAATTGAACCCCTAGATGATTATCTAGATAAGATGGGAATAAAAAAAGAAGATTATCCTGAGGGATTAATCAACTTATACACATATGATAATCATTTATATGGTATTCCAAAAGATTGGGATCTAACAGCTCTTTTCTATAATAAAAAATTATTTGATGAAAAAGGCGTTAGTTATCCAAACAAAGATTGGACTTGGGATGATTTTGTAAAGGCAGCAGAACAATTAACAGATAAGGACAAGGGAATTTGGGGAACTTCATTTAAACCTGCGACTCAAGAAGGATATTATGATACTATACCTCAATGTGGTGGATATATTATCAATAAAGATAAGACAAAGTCAGGCTATGACACAGAAGAAGCTTATGATGGTATTCAAAGATGGATTGATATAGGAGAAAAAGGATATTCACCGGATCTTAAAACACTTACAGATACCAATGATACAGATTTGTTTAAGGCTGGTAAGATAGCTATGATTTATTCAGGAAGTTGGAGGATTCCAGAATATTTAGGTGATGAAAATATAAGTAAAGATATAGATCTTGAAATAATGCCTAAAATTAAAGAAAGAGCTGCTACTATTCATGGTCTTTCATATTGTTTAGCAAAGGGTTCAAAAAACAAAGATCAAGCCTTAGACTTTTTAGCTTATCTTGGCTCCAAAGAAGTAAATGAAATGTGGGCTGAAAAAGCTACTGTTATACCAGCTAACAATAAAGTTTTGGAAACTTGGGAAAAATCTTATCCTGATAAGAATCTAAAAGCTTTTGTAGACGAATTGGAATACTCTGTTCCATACCCAGTTAGTAAAAATACACCTGTTTGGAATGCATATGAAGAAGATGCAATAAATGAGATGTATTCATTTAATAAACCAGTAAAGGATGTTTTGAAAGATTTAGCCCAAAAAATGAATGATGCCTTAGAAAAGGAACAAAATTAATCAATAGGAATGTGATTATATGAAGATTAAAAAAAAGAAAAGAAAAAAATATAATCTTCGCTTGGCAATGTGGGGGTATCTAATGATACTCCCAGTATTGTTGGGATTAACTATATTTTTTATAATTCCTTTTTTTCAAAATATTTTTTATTCGTTCACAGACTTGAATTCATTTGGAGTTTGGAATCCTGTAGGATTTGATAATTATAAAGAGTTATTTAAAGATGAAAATTTTTATCTATCTTTAAGAAATACTCTAAAATATACTATAATCACAGTTCCAATCTCTGTTCTTATATCAATGTCTATAGCTAATTTATTGAATAAAAATATTAAGGGAGTAGGAATTTATAGAACCTTATATTTTTTGCCAGCAGTAACAATGCCTGCAGCGGTAGCTATGATTTGGAAATGGATTTACAATGGACAATATGGTTTATTAAATCAATTTATAATGCTTTTTGGTGGAGAACCTAGAGCATGGATAGCTGATAATGATACGGCTTTGTTGTGTATTATAGTTGTTGGAATTTGGATGAGTTTAGGTATGAATATAGTTTATTTTCTTGCGGGGATGCAGTCTATTCCTAAACAATATTATGAAGCTGCTAAATTAGATGGAGCAAGTGAAATTAAACAATTTTTCACTATCACTGTTCCCTTAGTAGCCCCTACTTTAGTATTTGTTTTAACAACATCAATGATATCAAGTCTTCAAGTATTTGATATTGTATTTATGATGATTACAAAAACATCTCCAGCCTTAAAGAGTACTCAAACTATAGTATACCTATTTTATCAATCAGCTATTGATTTTGGTAGAAAGGGATATGGAGCCGCAATAGCTACAATTCTATTTATAATTATAATGATATTAACATTTTTACAATTAAAAATACAAAGAAAGTGGGTGAGTGGAATTGAAAATTAAAGGTTGGAGAAAAATCATGATACATGTAGTACTTCTAATAGGTATAGTATTTACTGTTTTTCCATTTTTATGGATGATACTTACATCTTTAAAAACACTTAGTGAATCTATGCAAATTCCTCCAAAGATATTTCCAAGTAGCCCTCAAATATCAAATTTTTCGGAAAGTTTAAGTAAGCTAAATTTCCCAGTTCTATTTAAGAACACAGTATTATATGCTGTAATTACAACAATAGGACAGGTGACAATGTGCACTATGGCTGGATACGCATTTGCGAGGATAGATTTCCCGTTTAAAAATGCAATATTTATTCTTATCATGTCAATCTTAATGGTACCTTCACAAATATTTTTAGTACCACAATTTCAAATAATGAATAAATTAAGATTACTAAATACAATAACAGCTTTGGTCTTACCTTCTATGTTTTCAGCTTTTGGCACATTTTTAATGAGACAATTCTTTAGCCAAATACCTAAAGAATTGGAGGAGGCTGCTAGAATAGATGGGTCTGGACAATTTAAAATCTTTAAAGATATATGCCTTCCTATAGTGAAGCCAGGCATAGTTACACTGATAATAACTTGTTTATTATTTACATGGAACAATTTAATGTGGCCATTAATAGTTAATACTTTACCAGAGAAACAAACTCTATCAGTAGGATTAGCAAACTTAGCTTCAACAGGACAATATGCAGTAAATTACCCTGTTTATATGGCTAGTGCTCTTATCTCAATTTGGCCTATGATATTATTATTTGCTATATTTCAAAAGCAATTTATAGAAAGTTTAGCAACAAGTGGAATGAAAGGATAAACTATGAAATTAGGAGTAATTGGAGCAGGACATAGGGGAAGAATTGCCTATGCCAGACTTTTAAGAGAATATGGGGATGTAGAAATAAAATCTTTTGTAGATATTGATGAGAAAAAGCTTGAAGCTTGTAAAAAAGAATTTAATATTGATGATTGCTACATATTTACAGACTATAAAGATTTTTTTGAAAAAATGGATGAAGAAAGATTTGTGGATACCTTAATAATAGCAACACCAGATAGGGATCATTATGACGTATGTATGAAAGCTTTAGATTATGATTTAAATATATTGCTTGAAAAACCAATAAGTCCAAACGCTCATGAAGTATTCAATATTGCCAAAAAAGCTAAGAAAAAGGATAGGGTATTTATGATATGTCATGTCTTAAGATACTCACCATTTTTTGTAAAAATCAAAGAACTTATAGACTCTAATGCCATAGGAAGAGTTCTTTCTATAAATCATAATGAAAATATAGGATATTTTCACTTTGCTCATTCTTTTGTAAGAGGAAATTGGAGAAATGAAGATCTATCTTCACCTTTAATTCTACAAAAATCATGCCATGATATGGATATTTTAATATACCTTACAGGAAAAAAACCAAAATATATTACATCTTTTGGGAAACTATCTTATTTTAAAAAAGAAAATGAACCTAGTGGTGCAGCAGATAGGTGTCTTGATTGTAAGTATAAAGATACATGTGTATTTTCGGTTAAGGACTTCTATACAGGATATCCAGGACTTGGCTGGCGCGATGTTGTTGATGTTACAAGGACAAAAGAGGGTCTGGAGAAAGCTTTAAGAGAAGGACCTTATGGAAGATGTGTTTATAAATGTGATAACAACGTATGTGATCATCAAGCAATCTCCATAGAATTTGAAGATGATGTTGAAGTGGTATTTAATCTTTCAGCCTTTTCTAATGATGTACATAGAAATATTAAGATTATGGGCACAGAAGGTGAAATTATAGCAGATGACTATGATCAAATAATTAAGGTTAAAAGATTTAAAAGCTATAAAGAAGAAAGATACCAAGTTATAAGCAATGCTTCAGATCATGGCGGAGCAGATTATGGAATAATAAAAGCCTTTTATGAAGCATGTCATGGAGAAAGTGAAGTTGTTAAAACTGGAGCAGAAGAATCTATAATGAGTCACATGATGTGTTTCGCATCAGAACAGGCAAGAAAAGAATCAAAAGTTGTTGAAATTGATGATTTCATTAGGAGACTAGATGAGTAATATAGAATTTATTAATGTAAATAAAATATATGAAAATGGATATCATGCTGTAACAGATTTTAATTTATGTGTACAAAACAATGAATTTATTGTATTTGTAGGTCCATCAGGTTGTGGAAAATCCACAACCTTGAGGATGTTAGCAGGCCTTGAAGACATAAGTAGTGGAGAAATTAAAATAAATGGCAAGGTAATCAATGATGTAGAACCTAAAGATAGAAATATTGCCATGGTTTTTCAAAATTATGCTTTATATCCACATATGACTGTATATAATAACATGGCATATGCTTTAAAAAATCAAAAATTTTCTAAAGAAGAAATTAAAGAAAAAATAAGTCAGGCTGCTAAGTTATTGCAATTAGAATCTTATCTTGACAGAAAACCTAGCCAATTATCAGGTGGACAAAACCAAAGAGTAGCTTTAGGTCGAGCAATGGTGAGAAATCCGGAAGTGTTTTTAATGGATGAGCCTTTAAGTAATTTAGATGCAAAACTTAGGACCCAAATGAGAACTGAGATAAATAAACTACATAAAGAGCTCAATACAACATTTATATATGTAACTCATGACCAAACTGAGGCTATGACCTTGGGGGACAGGATTGTAGTAATGAAAGATGGAATAATTCAACAAGTAGACAGTCCAGTTAATCTTTATGAAAATCCAATCAACGAATTTGTAGCTGGTTTTATAGGTTCTCCTAGGATAAATATGCTTAATATGTATATAGATGAAAAAGAAGTTAAATTAGAAAATAGCTTAGTAAATTTTCCAGAAGAGCTTTTTACAAATATTAAGTCATATACTATTAAGGCTTTTGGTAAAAGTAATATTAAACTTGCTATAAGACCTGAACATATAAATATTAAAAGAAATAGTGAAAAAGATATAGAAATCAAAACAAAAGTCGTTGTTGTTGAATCTCTGGGAAGCGAAAAGGTAATATATACAGATTTTAATGGAAATGAGATAATTATTAGAGATTTTGATAACTTATCTTATGATATAGATCAAGAAATCAGTGTATATTTAAATAGTGATAAAATATTCTTATTTGATCCTGAAACAGGAAAAAGAATAGATAATAAAATTTAAATTCCAAAGCTATTTTTAGTCTCTAATCTTGACATGAAACTTGGAATCGTATACACTTAAAGTAATGGTAGTTACCAATACAGGAGGTTATTATGCTATTGGATAAAAACAAATTAGAAGAAAAAGACTTTAAAAACACCTATACTGAGATTCTAAACCAAGCTGATACTTGGCTTGATGTGTATAGCCTGTATGAAGAAAGAAAAGGCGATATTGATAAATTTTTAGAAAAGCTTAGCAAAGACACTAAGGTAATATTTACAGGAGCAGGAACTAGCGAATATGTTGGGAATGTAGCTGTAGACTATCTTAAGACTCATGGTGATTTTAACTTTGAATCAGTAGCTACAACAGACTTAGTTTCTTCCCCTTACCTACACTTTCAAAAAGATCAAAAAATTCTTTTAGTTTCCTTTGCAAGAAGTGGAAACTCCCCAGAATCTTTAGCTGCAGTTAAATTAGGGCAACAATTAGTCGATGATTTCTACAACCTACCTATAACTTGTGCAAAAGATGGTGAGCTTGCAAAAGGTCTATATGATGATCCTAACTCTTATGTATTTTTAGAGCCTGAAATTACAAACGATAAGGGTTTTGCCATGACAAACTCATTTTCATCTATGCTTTTAGCAACTCTTTTGATATTCGATTCAAAGAGTGAAAATAAAAAGGAAATTGTAGAAAAGCTTTCAAAACTTGGAAAAGAAATTTATTCTAGAATAGATGAACTAGAAGACTTAGTAAACTTTGATTTTAATAGGGTTGTATATCTTGGTTCAGGTCCTTTAGGAAAGCTTACCAAGGAAGCAAGACTTAAAATTTTAGAGCTTACAGCAGGAGAGGTTGCTACAATTTGGGATTCTTCCATGGGATTTAGACATGGTCCAAAATCATTCATAGACGAAAACACCCTATTAGTTTCTTTTGTATCATCAAATGCTTATACAAGACTATATGATCTTGATGTTTTAGACGAAGTATATAATGACGGTATAGCTAAAAAGTTGATAGGAATTGCAAATTCCAAGCTTGATAGAGATTATGAGCTTATTTTTGAATCAGATGACTTAAATGATGCTTATCTTTCTATAGGATATATAGTAATTGCCCAAATATTTGCTCTGGTTACAAGTTTAAGGGTGGGTAATAGACCTGACAATCCTTCTAGATCAAACACAGTAAACAGAGTTGTAAAAGGCGTTACAATTCATGAATATAAATAAATGTCAGCTCTTTATACAAAGCTTATAGATGAACTTTTGGAAAAGATTGCCATAATGAATAATGGAGATAAGCTTCCTTCAGAAAGGCAACTTTGTAAAGACTACGATGTTTCAAGAACAACCGTAAGAAATGCTATAGGCTATCTTGTAAATTCAGGTATCCTTTACCAAATTCAGGGAAAGGGAACCTTTATAAGAGAAAGAGATAGGGAAAACTTATCAAACTACTATTCCTTTACAGAGCAAACTAAGAAAAATGGCAAAACGCCTAAGTCTTTAGTAGTAGACTATGCCATAAGAGATGCAAATAATAAATTAAAGGATAAAATGAAGTTAAAAGATAAGGAAAAAGTCATACAATTTGACAGACTAAGGTTGGCAGATAATGTGCCGATGATGTATGAAAAAACTACTATTCCCTATGGGAGGTTTTCTCAAGTAGATAAAAATTTACTAGAAAAAAAGGCCCTATATGATATATTTAGGGAAAACTTTAAGGTAAATATTTACCAAATTAAGGAGAGATTTTCAGTATCAGAGCTTGATAGTGAGATGGCAAAGTCCTTAGGACTTAAAAAAAATAGTCCCTGCCTTAAGATTATTAGAACAACATTTGATATTGAAGAAAATATAATAGAGTATACTATATCCTATGCTAGAGGAGACATGTTCTATTATGAAACTTCATATAAACCTCAATAAATTTATTTTTCAAAAGAGATTTTTTTATAAAATCTCTTTTTTTAATTGCTTATTATATTATATAGAAAGATAAAACAAAGACAAAACAAAGATAAATCAAAAAAATAAAAAGATTAATTATAAAAAAACAAAGAAAAACAAATAATTAGTTTGACATAACAAAGAAAAAACGATATACTATGTCTATAAATATTTAAGGAGGAAAACATGAAAGCATTAGCAAGGTATGGAAAAGAATTTGGTGGTTACAGATTAATAGATGTAGACATACCAGAATGTGGACCAGAGGATATTATTATTAAAGTGAAAGCGGCCGCAATATGCGGAGCAGATATGAAACATTTTAAAGTTGATAATGGATCAGATGAGTTTAATTCAATTAGGGGTCATGAGTTTTCTGGGAAAATTGTAAAAGTTGGTGAAAACGTTAAAGATTGGAAAGTAGGTCAAAGAATAGTTTCTGATAATAGCGGACATGTATGTGGCCATTGTCCAGCATGTGAACAAGGAGATTTTTTAGATTGTGAAGAAAAGGTTAACATTGGACTCGATAATAATAGATGGGGTGGAGGGTTTTCTAAGTATTTAAAAATTCCTGGTGAGATATTAAGAATTCATAAACATGCAATTTGGGAAATTCCTGAGAATGTTAGCTATGAAGAAGCTGCACTACTAGATCCTATATCAAATGCGTATAAAGCAATTGCACAACAATCAAGTTTTTTACCTGGTCAAGATGTCGTAGTAATAGGTGCAGGACCTCTTGGATTGTTTTCAGTTCAAATGGCTAGAATTATGGGAGCTGTAAATATTGTACTTGTAGGACTTGAAGATGATGTAGAAACTAGATTCGAAATAGGTAAAGAATTAGGTGCAACTCATACAGTTAATGGTAGCGAAGAAGATGTAGTTGAAAAATGTTTAGAAATATGTGGTAGAGATAATTTAGGACTTGTACTTGAATGTTCTGGAGCTAATATAGCATTAAAACAATCTCTAGAAATGCTTAGACCAAATGGTGAGGTTGTGAGAATAGGAATGGGATTTAAGCCATTAGATTTCTCTATTAATTCTATAACTGAGTGGAACAAGAGTATTATTGGACATATGGCTTATGACTCAACAACATGGAGAAATGCAATTAGGTTACTTGAATCAGGTAAGATTAATGTTCAACCGATGATTACTCATCATTATGGACTTTCAGAATGGGAAAAAGGATTCCAAGCAATGGCGGATAAAAAAGCTGTTAAAGTTTTTCTTGAATATGACTTTGATGATAAAAATACAAAGGATTATGGAGAAGAATAATTTCAGTGATCTATAATAATCTATAAATAGGTTTGATACGTATATTAACTGTACAGTATAAAAGTGTAGCTATTTAAATAGCTACACTTAATATAAAATATCTTTTTTAGAATATGATAATTTAGTAAATGAAAAAATAAATAAAATGATTATTAATATGAATAAATTAAAAAAATAATTAAAAAATGAGGTAAAAATGAATAATAATAACTTCCCAAATGCTGGGGCAAGACTTGATAGACTACCTACTTCTAGGTGGCACACACAAATGTGGTTTGTAACAGCGTTCGCATTATTAGTATGTTGGTCAAATGGTATAGGTGGACTTGTAGGTGCTAGGTTGATTGAAATTGGCTGGATAACACAAGAGGGATTGGCTTCTTTTTCATCTTTATATACTGCGGGTATGTTGTTTGGAGCATTAATTGGCGGAATTATAGGTGACAAAATTGGTAGAAAGAAAAGCATACTATTATATGAAATAATACATATTTTAGCTATGATAGGAGCTATAGTATGTCCTAATATGGAACTATTATACATAATCAGAACTATTCAAGGTTTTGGATTAGGAGCATTATTGGTAGTTCTTTTTGCTGGATTTACAGAATATATGCCAGCTGTATCAAGAGGTACTTGGTCATCTAGGACTTCATTTATTGGAAACTGGGCTCATCCAATTAGTTCTCTTATTGCAACACTAATTGTGACAATTGGGGTTGCTCCTGAATTGGATTGGAGAATACAGTTTGCAATTCCTTCTGTTTTATCAATAATTGCTATGGTGTTAATTAGTAATAAATTTCCAGAATCCCCAAGATGGTTAGAAGTACAAGGTAGATATTCTGAAGCTAATGAAATATTAAACAGTATTGAAGAAAGAATAGAAGCACAAACAGGTAAAAAATTACCGGAAGTTAAGATTAGTAATGAAGGTGGATTATCAAGTATTTCATATGGAGAATTATTTAAGGGTGAACTATTAAAAAGAGTTATTATTGGTTCTTTAGTACTGATTGGAATGAATGTAATTCAATATACTCTAATGAATTGGTTGCCAACGATATTTGCAGCCAAAGGTATAAATACAAAAGATTCTACATTACTAAATACTGTTGGGTTATTTGGAGCTCCATTTGGTATTTTCATAGCATCATTAATAATGGATAAACTTCCTAGAAAAGTAATGGGGATAGGTCTCCTAGTAATTATTGGTGTATTAGGTATTTTTTACGGTCAGCTAGATTCATTAACTTCAATATCAATAGTTGGTTTTATACTATTCACATTTATATATATGTATGTATGCTTTGCCTCAGCTGTATATGTTCCCGAAATTTGGCCTACAGATGCGAAATTAAGAGGCTCTGGTTTTTGTAACGCAGTTGGTAGGGCGAGTGGAATAATATTTCCATTCATTGTAAACATTGTATTAACAAATTATGGGCCTTCAGCTGTTTTCGTATTATTAGCAGTAGTTGCAATAATTATAGCAGTAGGAATTATATTCTTGGGTGTAGAAACAAGAGGGGAGTCTGTAGAAGATATAGGTAGACATTGATTTAAGAATTAATAAGGAGAAAGAGATGAAAAATACAGAAGCAATTTTAGTAACACCGAAACAATTTGAAATACAAGAAACTAATATTAGAAATCCTAAAAATAGGGAGCTATTAATTGAAGTTGAATACGTTGGCATGTGTGGTTCAGATATTCATGGATTTGAATTCGGACCTTTTATACCTCCTAAAGATCCTAATCAAAAAATAGGTTTAGGTCATGAAGTTTGTGGTAAAGTTGTTAAAATAGGGGAAAATGTAACGAATTTTAAAGTTGGAGATAGAGTTATAGTAGAACCTGGAGTTCCTGATTTAAGTACACATTACTCTAAAGAAGGCAGATATAATATATGTCCTTCTGTTGATTTTTTAGCTACTCAGCCAAATTACAAAGGGGCATTAACCAACTATATGCTTCATCCTGAAGAATGGTGCTTTAAACTTCCAGAGACAATGACTTCATTAGAAGGAGCATTAGTTGAGCCAGCTGCGGTTGGAGTTCATGCTGCAAAACTGGGTAATGCAAGACCAGGAAAGACAATACTTATATTTGGTACGGGATGTATTGGTTTAATGACTCTTCAAGCGTGCTTAGCTAATGGGGCTACTGATATTATTGTTGTAGATATTATTGATAAAAGACTAGATAAAGCGTTAGAATTAGGGGCTAAGATTGTAATTAATAGTAAAAAGGAAGATTTATATAAATATATTAAGGAAAATTATCCAGAAGGCATTGAATTGGTTTTTGAGGCTGCTGGCAACGAGGTTACAATGAAGCAAGCTGTAAATATTGTCTCTAGAGGTGGAGATATTATAGCAGTTGGGACACAATCTAAACCTGTACCAATAGATTTCTTAAAAATTAATAGAGAAGTTAATATTAAAACTTCATTTAGATATTGTAATGATTTTCCAGAAACAATAGAGTTAATAAATAATGGTAAAATAAATGTAAAATCTATGGTAACAAATATATATGATTATGAAAATGTACAAGAAGCATTTGATGAAGCAATTGATCAAGATAAGAAACAAGACATTATTAAAGGTGTAATTAAAGTTATTAAAGACTAGGAGGATAAAATGTTAGGAGATATTAAATACTGGGAAAATGAAGCTAAAGAAAACAAATATGCTATCCCACATTTTAACGTTTGGAATGCAGAAATGCTAATGGCGGTAATAGATGCTGCTGAAAATTTAAGAGCACCTATAATAATATCATTTGGTTCAGGATTTATACAAAATACAAATTTTGAAGAGTTTAGTGCCATGATGATTTCTATGGCTAAACATGCTACTGTTCCTATAATTACTCACTGGGATCACGGAAGAAGTATGGATATTATAAAAAATGCTTATAATCATGGTATGAATTCAGTAATGAGAGATGCTTCATCACTTCCTTTCGAGGAAAACGTAAAAGAGATAAAAAAGGCAGTAGATTATTTTCATCCATTGGGAGTACCGGTTGAAGCAGAATTAGGACATGTTGGAAATGAAACTATATATGAAGAAGCATTAGCAGAGTACCAATATACAGATCCTGATATGGCACAAGAATTTGTCGAAAAAACAAGATGCGACTCTTTAGCTGTAGCAGTTGGTAATCAACATGGTGTTTATACTAGTGAGCCAAAAATAAATTTTGATATAATAGAAAAGATTAGTAGAGCTGTCGATGTGCCATTAGTTTTACATGGAGCATCAGGAATAGGTGATAAAGATATTAAAAAATCAATTAGATTAGGAATTTCAAAGATTAATATTCATACAGAACTATGCCAAGCTGCAATGGAAGCAGTTAATATGCATTGCGATGTGCCATTTCTTGAATTACAACAACATGTAAGACAAGCTATAAAAGAAAAAGCCGAATATAAAATAAAATTATTTGGTGCAAATAATAAGGTTAATTAGTATGGTGGATGTTATATGTTTAGGCGCATCTGTTGTAGATGTGCCTCTACAACCAGTAGATAAAAAAGTTTTTAAAAGTGAATCTTATCCACTTGAGAATATTTCTTTAACAACAGGAGGAGATGCTTTAAATGAGGCTACAATAATTTCGAGATTAGGTTCAAAAGTTAAATTAATCTCAATGGTTGGAAATGACATAGCTGGAAAATTCATACTTAATCACTGTAGAAACAATTTAATAGATATTGATGGAATCACAGTTAAAGATGGTATCAATACATCTATAAATATTGGATTGGTAGCGCATGATGGTGAAAGAACATTTATAACAAGTAAAAATGGTAGTTTATGGAAAACTACAATTGATGATTTAAACTTAGACTTAATAAAAGATGCAAAAATATTATCATATGGAAGTTTTTTTAATAACCCGTTATTACGTGATGAAGAGCTAGTTAAAATTTTAAGTAGAGCTAAGCAACAAAATATGATAATTACAGCTGATATGATAAAGCCAAGAAATAATGAAACTTTCGATGATATTAAGAATTCATTAAAATTAGTAGATTTTTTCTTTCCAAATATAGATGAGGCTAGATTAATGACAAATAAAAATGATATAAATGAAATTGCTGACGATATATTATCTTATGGTGTGAAATGTGTTGTAATTAAGATTGATTCTAAAGGGGCTTATATTAAAAATGAAAGTGGATTTAAAGCTGTAATACCAGCTATGCATGGTATAACAGCAATCGATACTATTGGGGCTGGTGATAATTTTGCTTCTGGTTTTATTACAGGTTTGGTTGAAGGATTAAGCATTAAGGAATGTACTCAAATGGCTAATGTTGCAGCAGGTATATCTATACAATCTTTAGGTGCAACTAGTGGGATAAAAACTAGAAAGCAATTTAATGAAAATCTAAATAGATATTTTATTCAGGAAGGAGAAAAAAATTAAATGCAATATATAAATTTAGGGAAAACAGATAGAAAAATATCAAAACTTGGACTTGGAACTTGGGCTATGGGAGCTGGTACAGCTTGGGATTCTGAGGTTGATATTGATAAATCTGTTAATACAATAATTGAAGCTGTAAATCATGGAATTAATGTAATAGATACAGCTCCTGGATATAATTTTGGACAAAGCGAAGAAATTGTTGGGAAAGCGATTAATGAGATTTCTAGAGAAGACATATGTTTAATTACAAAATGTGGAATTGTTTGGGATAGAGAAGGTGCTCTGTTTAATAAAGTTGGGGGAAGACAACTATATAAATTATTAACGCCAGACTCAATAAGGAAAGAAGTAGAAGATAGCTTGAAAAGGTTAAACACTGATTATATAGATGTTTACATGACACATTGGCAAGCGGTTGAACCATTTTATACACCAATTTCTGAAGTTGTAAAAACTCTAGAGCAATTAAAATCAGAAGGTTTGATAAAATATATAGGTGCTGCTAATGTGGATTATAATCAGATTAAAGAATATATTGAATCAGGTCAACTAGATATCGTTCAATTAAAATATAATATTCTAGAAAGATCGGTCGAAAAAGATATAATGCCTTTATGTATTAAAAACAATATTACATTTCAAGCTTATTCTCCATTAGAGCAAGGATTACTAACAGGAGAATTTGATGAAAATTACATGCCTAAAGGAGCAAGAGCTAATAAGTTCTGGTGGCAAAAAGAAAATCTAAAAAAAGTTGTTTGGATGCTAAATAATTGGAAACCACTAACTAAAAAATACAATTGTTCTATAGCAAATTTAGCGCTAGCTTGGATTATAAATCAGAATGATAATATTAACTTATTATCTGGTGCATCAGAAGTAAGTGAGATTAAAGAGAATGTAATCTCAGCAGAACTAGAAATTGAAAAAGAAGATATTGAGTATATGACAAAATTAGCAGATGAAATTTGTGCAAATTAATAGTAATTTCTCTCCTAATTAGTTGTCTAAAAAGGGGGAATAATGAGTAATAGTATTAGATTAAATGAAATAGAGAGTCTACTTGAAATCAAAAATCAGATAACTGTCTCTGAAATAAGTGATAGATGGTCTATAACTGATGAAACTGCTAGGAGAGATTTAGATAAATTAGTATTAAAAGGCTGTGTAAGAAGAGTTCATGGTGGGGCAATTTGGGTTAAAGATGATGAAACAAATAAAAGCGAGATAGATTTTTATAAAAGACAAATTGCAAACACTAATGAGAAGAAAAAGATTGCTTTATTTGCAAGAGATATTATAAAAAATAAAAGAACGTTATTTTGTGATTCAAGTACTACCTGTGTGGAAACTTTAAAGTCATTAAAAAATGATAAAAATTTAACAATTGTAACTAATTCTTGTGCTATATTTAGAGAGATTAAAGATTTTAAGCCAAATATTATATCGACTGGAGGTATTTATAATAAAAATACTATTTCTTTTCATGGTGAAACAGCTGAAAGAACTATAGAAAATTATCATGCTGAATTATCGATAATAAGCTGTCGAGGTGTAGATATTATAAACGGAATTACAGATTCATATGATAATGAGTCATCTGTAAAGAAAAAGATGATTAAATGTGCTAATGAAGTTGCTTTACTAGTTGATAATTCTAAATTTAACAAAACAGCATTTATTAGGTTAACTGATTTAAAATTTATTAACTATATTATTACTGATAGTGAACCTAATATTGAATGGGTTAATTATTGTAAGGATAATAATATAAAATTATTATATTAGAAATTACTGAAAGGAGATATAAATGACGAGATCAATTAAAAAAATGTCAATTGTTAATAAGATGGTTATATCTTTAATTTTTGGTTTTTTGCTTGGTGGATTGTTAATTATAATTAGAGAACGATTAGGTACTGAAAGTGATATATGGAAGTTTATTAACACTATGTTTTTAGTTGATGTAACAAAGTCAAAGGGATTTGATGGTGTTGGGATACTTTATATTATTAGCCAATTGTTTATGAGAGGATTACAATTAGCGATTGTACCACTAGTTTTAACATCTCTAACATTAGCTATATCCTCACTAGGAAATCCAAAAAAACTAGGAAGCATTGCTATAAAAACATTGTTTACTTTCGTATGTTTTTATATTATTATTGCATTCTTAGCTGGTGTTATTGCTATGCTTATTAAAAATTTTGGTGGATTTGATGTTAACCTTCCCACTCATGAAGCTACAGAATTAACTACAATGGAGGCATATAATCCGCTTACAGTTTTAATAAATGCAGTTCCTGATAATATATTTAATGCATTAACATTTAACAATCAAATATTATCTGTTGTTGTAATATCCTCTATTATGGGAGTTTGTATAATATTTATGGGTGACTATGCAGAACCGATAGAAAAATTATTTGATTCATTTAATGAATTAATTCAAAAGTATCTTAATTTTTTAATTAACTATATAAGTCCTTTTGCTATCTTATGTATGGTAACAAGAGCCCTTGCAGTATATGGAGTAGAGTACATAAAACCAACTTTAGTTTGGATGGTAGCAACCACCTTAACATCAATTCTATTACTTTTAACAATATATCCTATAGGGATATTATTGACAACTAAACTTAATCCATTGCCATTTATGAAAAAGATTTCAAAAGTAGCACTATTTGCTGCAGCAACTAATTCATCTGCTGCTACTTTACCTATAAATGTTAAAACATGCAATGAAGAATTAGGTTGCTCAGAAGAAATAACAAGTTTTGTGCTTCCAACTGGAATGACAATTAATATGAACGGAACCACATTAATGCACATGATATCTATTACATTTATAGGTACTGCTGCTGGAATTGAAGTCACATCGATGACTCTTATAGTTACAGGATTCTTATCGATATGTATGGCCATTGGTACGCCAGCTATACCAGTTGCAGGTACTACAATGGTTTACGTAGTTATGAGTGGTCTTGGCTGGAATTCAGAATTAGCAATGATTGGTTATTCATTAGTTTTAGCAATGAATTACTTACCAGGCATGGCTGTTATTACTTTAAATGTGGTTGGGGATGCTACAACAAATGTAATAATTAATAAACGTGAGGGGGAGCTTGATGAGGATGTATATTATAATTAGATCTATATTTGATAGATGAAATAGAGTAAAGATTTTATTATAATTTAAAGTTTTTGTTTAACTACATAAGTGTTTATTTAAATTAAGCTAGTCAAATCATACTATCTATTTGTTTAATATTTATAAAAACTATATTAAAACTTATAAGATATTTAATTAATAAATGGGGTATTTAGAAAATAAATTATCTAGATTTAGAGGATGAAATTATTAATTTTAAATATAGTGTTTTTTTCTTAGCAAATAAAATTTTAAGAAAAATGAAAATTTAATAAATAATAGACTAAAAAACAGGGCCTATATGAACTTATCCCATATTATGGGTTAATTTCAATAATCCCTGTTTTTAAAAATTTTTAATAAGGTGCATTTTCTGGCTGAGCACCTAGTCTTTTTACTTCTTTTCTTAATAGATGTGCAAGTTTTGGCAAGATTATAACTAAAACTATGGTGTGTAAGACATAGTTAAAGGCCATAGAGGGTATCCTTAATAAAAATTGGCTTATAAAGGGATTTCCAGTAAGCTGGCTTACCCAGATTGTATTTAAAAATAAGCTTGTAATCAAGGTGTTTAGAGTAGTTGCACATATGATGTTTTTTCTTGTAATCTCTTTTCTATACAAAAAGAAAGTATAGATAAGGGCAGAAGCAATCTTAGTAATAACAAAGGGAAGGTAAAAACCTCCAGGAGTTGGGAATAAAAGATTTGCCACAAGATCAATTATTATAGATGCAATAACTGCAAGTGATGGATTAAAAATTGAGCACATAAGGGCTGTAACTATAAAGCCAAGACCAACCTTTTGGCTCATTGTAGTGATAGAAAAAAATTTGGATACTACAACTGATAAGGCTATAAAAAATGATAGCAATATCATAGTTCTAATGTTTTTAAGATTTTTCAAAAATTCCTCCTATTTGGTAGTCTGCCATCATAGGATATGATGGTAGCGGATGCGGACTAAAATCTTTCGTCTAGAAACAACATCCCATTTTCTAGCACTTAACGCTTTAGTCCTACTCTACCAATTTATATTTTGTTTATAATTATAGTACATATACTAAAAAAAGTAAAGAAGACATTTGCAGAAATGAATCAATCTTTCCAAAGCCATTATAACATCATCCACGACAATTGGACTTCATTGAGATAGAAGTATTCTCAAATTGTCTATGAGTAACTTGTAATGATGAAACATTAGAAATTTATAATTTTGCAACAGACTCTATTCTTTTTAAGTATTTTTCTTTATTTTTTTCTTGTCTGTATAAATGCCCGTAAGAATTGGAGTTATAATACTTGTTAGGACAACTCCTAGGGCTATTTGAGCTGTAGCAGTATTGGCTATAAGGCCTATACTCTTATCTGTATGGGCAATTATAGTTGGAACTGATACAGAAAGTCCTGCTATGGAAGATATACCAAATGTTGTAATTCCATTTTCCTTAAGGATTTTTCTCTCATAGAAAAATATTGGAGGAAATATCAATAGGTAAAATAATATTGTAACAAGTATTCCTTGAGGGCCTGCTTTTAGGGCCTCTATAATATTTATTCCTGCTCCAAAAGACCAACCCATAAAAGGAGTAAGGATAGTTACAGCAGGTGTGAAGAATTTAGCCATATCTTTATCAAGATTTCCTATCAATATTCCAAGTACAATTGGTATAAGTACAGATATTACAGGTGTCCGATCTATCGCAGATGATTTAGATATAGAATAAACCAAGATAGGAAAGGCTGGTACACAAAGAATTCCTGTAAGACCAAAGGCTGCTTCATCATCTTTATTTCCATAGTCGTGAGATAGGGCAAGGTAAAGGGATGGGTTAATAGAACAAATGCAAGTAATAAAGGCTAGGGCAGATATGCCAAAGACTCCATCAAGTCCAAAGATTTTTATAAAAATTATTCCAAATATAAAGCAAAGGAAAATCTTAAGAAGCAGGATTGTACCTTGTTTTTTTAAAACCTTGCTTATATTTTTTATATCAATAGCAGTTGAAGATAAAAAACAAATAAGTCCTACTATATAATTAGTTCCTTTTGTGGTAAAAAGGGCTTCTGTTATGCCTGGCACCACAAAAAAGTCAGGCAAAAAAGTATGAAAAAGGGCGGATATAAGCATTGGTATTAAAAGTAGTCCGCCCGGGATTTTTTTCATGAATTTAAGCATATAATCATCTCCTAACTATAAATTGATACCCAAAATCACTAATATTAAATAAAAAATAATTTTCCTAATCTAATATTAAGAAAATTTCAAAACTTAATTATTATTTAAATTTGGATTACTGTTTCCCTAAATCCTTGTCAGGTTTAGGGAGCAATAAAAAATATAGATATATCATTGAAGTAAGTAATGAATAATTAATTATAATAATAAAAATAATTTAGAATATATTTTCAATAATATCATATAGTATAAATATAGCATTAAAATTGTAAAGGATAAGTTAAATATACATTTTGTTGTAAACTTACTTATTAAAGAAGAGGTCATTTTAATATTAGTTAAAATTAAAAGCGTTGTGAAAATTTAAAGCCTAAAAATAGAAAATTTACACAAAGCCTTAATTTAAATCTATTAAAGTAAAATCACTATCATAATTAACTTATATCTGTAGTAAAATAAGATAGCAAAAACTAAGAATAAGTTGATTTTAAAATTTTACCATATTTGCAAATCTTTGAAGTATAAATTTGGATCAATATTGTACACAAAATTAATTACATTTGGCAAATATTGACTCTTACAAGAAAGTTGTAAGCCTATTAGATAGCTACTATTACTGTTAAAAAGCTATATCCTTTATCTTAAGTATTATATTTATAAAAGATTAGAAAATGGCCTATCTTAATTTAAGTTTGACAGTATACTATATTTAAAATAATTTTATTCTTAATAATTTAATTATTTGGTAACAAATCTTCATCACTATCTACCTCAATGTCTTCAGTAATTTCGTCAAGACTATCAAGGGTATTGACCCAGTTTTTTCTTAGGGCATTTATAGATTTTTCAAAATCTTTATCCTTTAAGTACTCAATAAGCTTTTTATGTTCCTCATAAGTTGTAAATTGATCCTTATGGCTTTCAAAAAAGTAAATTTCAACTCTTTTTACCTTTCTCTTAAGACCCTCAATTATAGGATAAATTTCATCATTTAAAGACGAGTCTATAATAATCTTGTGAAATTTTTCGTCAAGTTTTAAAATTTCAAGTTGGTCTTTTTCCTTACTTTTAAGTTTAATCTTTTCATTAACATCTTCTAATTTTTTAATTATTTTTTCATCAATCCTTTTAAAACCTAACCTAAGTGAAAGACATTCTAAACTTGAAATAATTGGATAGATATCCAAGGTTTCTTTGATATTAATAGGGGCAACCATAGTCCACCTATTTGCCTTAGTCATAACAAGTCCCTCATCTTCAAGCTTTAATAAGGCCTCCCTTACAGGAGTTCTAGAAATCCCCAAGTCTTTAGATAAGTCATTTATCCTAAGTCTTGTCTTAGGCATTAACTCACCCCTTATAATTTGCTCGGAGATTATATCGTAAGCTTCATCCTTTATAAATTTTCTTTTAATTTTTGTATTAGTTAAAACCATAATAACTCCTTATTTAATCATGCGTGTATTATATCACATACTATATAAATTGTGAAAATATTTTTCGATTAGCAATATTTTTTATGAAAAATAATCAGAATTAAACATTATTTATTAAGATAAGAATTTATTTAGGTAAAAGAGAAGTTCTTATTTGGAAAGATAAAAATCATAACTCATGCTTATATAAGTTACAATAGATTTTTATTCTTATAAATATTTTCTTAGGCAAATAAACTTTTTTAAAAATTATTTGCAATTAAATTTTTTTGTAGTATTATGTAAACATAAGTTTTATATAAGTATTTGAAGGGAAGAGTAGGGATTTTACTTTTTTACAGAGAGGAAAGCAGAAGCTGAAAGCTTTCTATTAAAGACTATTCTGAAGACCACCCCCGATATTTTCCTTAATAGGAAGCGCAAGGTCTGCGATAAAACATTAATGAGTTTAAATTAAGGTGGAACCACGACACATCGTCCTTTGGGATGATGTGTCTTTTTTATTATTTAAAAGTAATTATTAAAGAATAAGGAGAGAGAATATGGTGGATGTAAAATTGCCAGATGGAAATGTAAAAGAATATGAAGATGGAGTAAGAGTAGGAGATGTTACAAAAGATATCTCTGAAGGACTTTTTAGATCAGCTCTTGGTGCTGTTGTAAATGGTGAAGTTAAAGGCTATGCTGAGCCAATTAATGAAGATTGTGATTTTAGAGTAGTTAAATTTGATGATGAAGAAGGAAAAGAGATATTTTGGCATACATCAAGCCACTTAATGGCAGCAGCTATAAAAGAAATCTGGCCTGATGCTAAATTTGCTATAGGACCTGCTATAAATGATGGATTCTACTATGATGTAGATTTAGAGCATAGGTTTGTTCCAGAAGATTTAGAAAAAATCGAAGCAAAAATGAAAGAAATTGCAAAAAAAGACCTCAAAATTGAAAGAAAAGAAATTTCAAGGGAAGATGCCCTATCATATTTCAAGAAAGAAGGTCAAGACTATAAGGTTGAATTGATAGAAGATCTTCCAAAAGATGAGTTGATTACAATATATGATATGGGAGATGGTGTATTTGTTGACCTTTGTAGAGGACCACACCTTCTTTCAACAAAAGCTATAAAGGCTATCAAACTTAAATCAATAGCTGGTGCTTATTGGAGAGGAGATTCTGATAGGAAGATGCTTCAAAGAATTTATGGTATAAGTTTTGAGAAGAAGAAACAATTAGATGAATATATACAATTACAAGAAGAAGCCAAAAGACGTGATCATAGGAAAATAGGTAAGGAAATGAACCTATTCTCTTTCCATGAGGAAGCTCCAGGATTCCCATTTTTCAAAGAAAATGGAATGATTCTAAGACATGAGCTTTTAAATTGGTGGACAAAAGTACTTGAGAAAAATGGTTATGGAGAAATAAAAACACCATTAATTATGAATGAAGAACTATGGCATAGGTCAGGTCACTGGGATCACTACAAAGAAAACATGTATTTTACAAAAATAGATGGTGAGAATTATGCAATAAAACCTATGAACTGTCCAGGTTCAGTATTAGTATATGGAGAAGAACCACATTCATATAGAGATCTTCCTATAAGACTTGCAGAATATGGCCAAGTTCACAGACATGAACTTTCAGGTGCTTTACATGGACTTTTCAGAGTAAGAACATTTACTCAAGACGATGCTCATGTATACTGCCTACCAAGTCAAGTAAAGGATGAGGTATTTAAGATGATTGACCTTGCCGATTTACTTTATTCTACATTTGGTTTCAAATATAAAATCGAGCTTTCAACAAGACCAGATGACTTTATGGGTAAGATTGAAGAGTGGAACTTTGCAGAAAAGGCCCTAGAAGATGCTTTAATAGAACGTGGAATTGAATATCAAATAAATCCAAAAGATGGAGCATTTTATGGTCCAAAGATTGATTTCCACTTAGAAGATGCGGCTAAAAGAACATGGCAATGTGGAACAATTCAACTTGATTTCCAATTGCCACAAAACTTTGACCTAACATATGTAGATGAAAATGGTGAAAAACAAAGACCAGTTATGCTTCACAGAGCTCTTTTAGGTTCTATTGAAAGATTTATAGGATCTATTACAGAACAATTTGCAGGAAGATTCCCTCTTTGGATTAATCCTAAACAAGTTGTTATAATTCCAGTATCTGATAAATATTCTGATTTTGCTGATGACTTATGTAAAAAAATCGAAAAAGAAGGTTTTAGAGTAGAAGTTGACCACAGAAGTGAGGGTGTAGGCTATAAGATTAGACAAGCTCAACTTATGAGAACAAACTACATGCTAGTTGTAGGTGAAAAAGAAGAAGAATCTGGCAAACTTACAGTAAGAAATAGGGACGGAGAAGAAACAAAAGACGTTTCATTCGAAGAATTTATTGAAAAATTAAATGAAGAAAAAGATTCCAAGTCAATGAAGTCTTTATTCTAGGAGATATGATGAAAGAAGTAAGAGCTTTAGTTTTAGGTACGGACGATAATTCATACTCTGTAGCTAGGAGCTACTTTGAAGCCTTTAATAAAAAGGCAGTTACGGTAGGGTCAGGGATTTTAAATGTTTATAGAAATACTAAAATCTCAACCCTTACTTATAAAAAAGGATTTTCAAGTCATGATGATCAATTTGTGACTATGCTTAATGAAGAAGCAAAAAAGTATCCTGATACAATATTTATAATCTTTGCACCTAATGAGATATATCTTAATATACTATGTAAGAATTTAGATAGGTTAGACTTTGATTGTAAGGCTGCCTATCCTTTCGGAAGAATTTATAAAGAATTATTTTATAAGTCAAAGTTTTATGAATATCTTGATAAGATAGGGGTTAGGTATCCGAAAACTGAAATTATCAGAAAAGATAATATAGAAAGCTTAAGTCTTGAAGGACATATCTTTATGAAGCCTGATGATTTCCCAGCCCTTTATGCTCTTGATTTCGAAAAAAAACAAAAGGGTTATGATATATCATCAAAAGAAGAAGCTATTAAAGTTTTGAAAGAAATCTATAAGGCAGGTTACGAGGGAGAGATGATTGTACAAGAATATGTAAATGGAGGAGATGGATCAGAGTATTCCTTAAATGGATATAGGTCTACTAAGGGTGAAACTTCCATGGTTCTTGCAAGAAATCTAATCTCTGACAAAAGGGTTTTGACGGTAGGAAATCACCTGGTTCAAGTTGATGCAGACAATGAGAAGATGAGAGAGATTGCAAAATATATAGTTGATAAGCTAGCTTATGTAGGTTTATTTAACTTGGATTTTAAGATGGATTCAAATACTGGAGAAATCTTTGTTTTAGAGATGAACCAAAGACAAGGTAGGACATTCTATTACTCTACTCTTGCTGGAGTAAATTTAATTGAACTTGCTATAAATGATTTAGGATATGGAAAAAGTGAATTGGTAGAGCCATCTAAGAAATTTAGGCTAATAAAATTAAGTGAAAAATGCTTAGAAGAGCATATGGACAAGAGTCTATTAGATGAATTTAATGATAAAGAAAGAGTAATAAACACAGCCAATCCAAATATAATGGAATATGATAACTCTTTTGAAAGAAAAATAATTTTAAAAAGACATATAAGAAAATCTGAAAAAGAAATTTTTGGATAAGAATAATAACGGCCTCGGCCGTTATTTGTTTTTATAGGGATTTTAAAATATATAAATTGCTCTTATTTATTAATTGAGCTAATATATGATATCATATATATAATAAGAGTTAAATAGGAAAGGCAATTATGGTAATAAAAGAAATTTCAAGAAATAAATATGATGATTTTTTAAAGAAAGTAGAAACTTATTCTTTTTTGCAAACTAGTGAAATGAAAGCTTCTTTAGAAAGTAATAATAGGGAAACTAAACTTCTAGCTCTCGTAGAGGATGAAGAAATTTTTGCTGTTGGTCTTAGCTTTATTAGAAATTTTCTCGGCGGGAAAAGAATTGACTTTATGGTAGGTGCAAGTTCTTATAATGAAAAATATGAATATCTCTTCTATGATAAAATGAAAGATTATGCCAAAGAAAATGGATATTTAAAACTTGTAATAAAGCTTGACAAAGATTTCAGAAAGTATGACCAAGAGGGAAAGCCATTAACAGATGAAGACTATTCTACCTTCTATAAGATGCAAGAGCTTGGATATATAAGAAATGATGGGACAGTTCCTGAATATGATGGATCACCTGATTATCAATTCGTAAAAGATTTGTCTGATTTTCTACCAGATGACTATGATAATCTTTTGAATTCATTTAATAAAAATGCCCAAAGAAAAATAAAAAAAGCTAAGGAGCTTGATATAAGAGTTAGGGAAATTAAAAAAAATGAAATGGAAGATTTTAAAAGTTTAACCCTTGAAACTGCTAAAAGACAAGGCTTTGGGGATAAGTCTATAGACTATTATAATACTTTCTATGATGAGTTTTCCGATAAAAAAGAGTTTCTAGTAGCAGAAATTAACTTAAATAATTCTATAAAAAGACTTGAAGAAATACTATCTGGTATAAAAGAGAATAATAAGAATAAGCAAAGAAGAGATTCTTTAAAAAATGAAATAGAAAGCTTAAAAGATTTAAAAGAAGATGCAAGTCGTGATATAATTCCTCTTGCTAATATGATCCTAGTTTATCAAAACAATCAAGCTATATATTTCTTAGGGGGATCTTTAACAAAATATCAAAAACTTCCAGGACCATTTATCCTACAATTTGAAGCGATGAAAAGAATTATGAAAAGAGGAATTAAAACCTATAATTTCTTTGGGATAGATGGGGTTTATGATGGTTCAGATGGAGTTTTAAGGTTTAAACAAAACTTTAATGGATATATAGTAAGGAAAACAGGGGCTTTTATCTATTATCCATTTCCAAAAAAATATAAGAGTCTTTTATTTTTAAAAAAAAGTAAAAATAAATTAAGTAACATCTAAAATAAAATGTAAAAAACTTTGAAAATGACTTGCAATATTCATTAAATTTAATAAAGTAAGTATATAGGTATTTAAATAGCGGCACTTGCCGTTATTTTTATTTTTTGAAAGGAGATTAGATGGCAGAAGTAAAATCACAAAAGTTAGGGAATATGCCTATGGGCAAGCTCTTGTTTGAGATGAGTATTCCCATTATTATATCAATGCTTGTTCAAGCTATATATAACATAGTAGACTCAATATTTGTAGCAAGGCTTTCAGAAAAGGCTCTTACAGCAGTTACAATTTCATTTCCCGTACAAAATGTAATTATAGCCTTTGGAGTAGGTATATCAGTAGGTGTGTCAGCCCTTTTATCTAGGTATTTGGGCATGAATAAGAAAGATGAGGCATCAAGTGTTGCAGTCCATGGACTTATGCTAGCAGGTATTTTATCATTTGTATTTGTTATTATTGCCTTATTTTTTGTAGAACCTTTTATAAGAATGCAAACAAAAGATCCTGAAATCATATCCTATGGGATAGATTATTTATATATAGTTTGCTTATTTTCTATGGGTGTATTTTTCCAAATTCTTTTTGAAAAACTCCTCCAATCGACAGGTCTTACTTTTTATACAATGATAACTCAAGGAATTGGAGCAATTATAAATATAATACTTGATCCGATTTTTATATTTGGTCTTTTTGGTTTTCCAAAATTGGGAGTTAAGGGTGCAGCAATCGCTACAGTCTTAGGTCAAATCATAGGAGCTTTAGTTGGACTAGGACTAAATATAAGAAAGAATAAGGAAATAAGATTTAGGTTTAGGGGATTTTCTGTATCTCATCTTATTTTAAAGGAGATTTTTGCTATAGGACTTCCAGCAGCTTTAATGAATGCTATAACTTCTTTTGCAGTATTTTTCATAAATACAATTCTTGCAGGTTTTGGTCAATCAGCTATAGCAGCATATGGGGTAATGTTTAAGTTGCAAAGTTTCGAATTCATGCCGGTTTTAGGTATATCAAATGCCATGGTACCTATAGTTTCTTATAACTTTGGGGCAGGCAATGAGAAAAGAATAAAAGAAGCTATAAAATTATCTATATCTGCAGCAACTATTATGATAGTTTTTGGCATGATAATTTTTATGGTATTTCCAGTACCTATACTTAAGTTGTTTTCAGCAACACCAAAGATGATGGATATAGGAGTACCTATGATTAGGATAATTTCAATATCCTACCTACCAGTAGGATTCTCCATAGTATGTGCTTCAATTTTTCAATCCTTATCATCATCTGGAGTAGCTTTATTTGAACCTTTCTTAAGGCAATTTATAATCCTTCTTCCTCTTATGTACTTTATAAGAGAAAGGACAGGAAATATAAATATGATTTGGATATCCTTTATAATAGCAGAATTTTTTGCGGCATTTTATTGTGTATATTTTTTAAGACGTGATTATAAGCAAAAAATCGAAAAAAATCTATAAATTAAAAAATGGGACTGTAGCAGAATGATTAATCTTTCCAAAATTATTACAAGCTCCTCCACGACAATTTTACATCCATGAGATGTTAAGCTATCCTCAATTGTCTGTGAGTAATTTGTAATGATGCAAGGATAGAAATTCATAATTTTGCAACAGTCTCTTCTCTTTGTCAAAAAGCACTTATAAGCTCTAATAGTGAGCATTTATCAAAAAAAACGTTTGATAAAGAAAAATAATTCCTTTCTGATATAAGAAGTGGTAATTACCATATTTTTAATTATCAGGAAAACGATATAAAGGAGACGATATGAAAGAAAAATATCTTGTCAAGAACAAACTACCTAAAAAAATTCTAGCTTGTGTTATTTCCTTATCAGTTTTAACTATAGCTTCTAGTGAGTCTTTTGCACAAGAAGATGTAGTAAATGACTCAAACATAGAAAATAAAGAAGTTATAAAAGAGCTTAAAAAGACGAGTCTATAGCAGAAGATGATTCTAATAAAGCCGAAGAAAATACAAAAGAAGATATAAAAAAAGATCTAGAGGAAAATACTGAGAATGATTTAAATACTACTGAAAAAAACGATACCAGTAAAGAAGTTATAGAGGGGAGATGTCCATATAGATGTTGATAATCCTATGAATGATATAGAAGAGAAAGGTTACATGTATGGATTTGTAACCAATAAGAATCTTTCAGCAGCTGTGTGGTCAAATTCTCAATTTAACTATGGTGGTGGATCAGATGATTATACTAGGCTTACCATAGAAAAGAAAACTTATGGGGATGAAAATTTCTTGGGAATAAACTCATCTTCCTACATCTACCAACTTGCCTATAAAAATAAGGATTGTAGCTACAAAGTATTTGATGAAAGAACTTGGATAAAACCATCAGCAAAGATTGCTTTTGCAGATGACTTAAATGATGATGGTAAAATCGACTGGCAAGATGGAGCCATAGCCTATAGGGATATAATGAATAACCCAATGGGTCATGAATACGTAAAAGACTTAGTAGGTCAAAGAATAGCCATGAACTTTGGTTCTCAAGCCCAAAATCCATTCTTAACAAGTCTTGATGGGATTAAGAAAGTTTACCTAAATACGGATGGACTTGGACAAATGGTTCTTTTAAAAGGATATGGATCAGAAGGTCACGACTCACTTAAACTATCCCTAGCAAGTCTTTTTAGTGCAATACTTGGACTATTTATAAGTAAAAAAAGAAAATAATAATAGTAATACTTTAATCCTCTTTAAAAAATAGCATCTAAAGACTCAATAAATTAAATAATTAAAGGAGTCTTTAGACGCAAATTGAAAGGGCTATGAATCTTTGAATTCATAGCCCTTTTAATTTTATATGACTGTGTAAAATTTATGTATAAAAATCTCATAGTTAGGCTAAAAAGCTAATTAGGATAAAACTTATGTCAAGAAAAAATGCTAACAAAATAAGAAATAAAATGATGTACTATAGAAAAACATATTATACAGCTTCCTTATTTAATATTATTCTTTTTTAGGATTTTTATAAGATACTAAATTATTTATCACAGATTTAACTATAAATAATCCCAAGTAACAAGAAATTCCTCAAATTAAAAGTGATGATTTAATTGATAAGTTAATATTAGGCAACACTCCTATAGTCTTCTTAATCACTTTAACAAAATATCTAAAGCTGTTTTCTCCATTGGCTATTATGAATTACAGTTAATATTGCTTGCTCCTTAGTTCCATATTTAGTGTAGAAGAAATGCTCTAATAAATAATTAAAACCTAACTTCTCACTTACACGTTTTGATTGAGTATTTTTTTTAAAATATCCACAAAATACTGCATCTAGTTCTAGAGTATCAAAACAATATTCCAAGATTGCATGACCTGCTTCTGTCATATAGCCCTTACCCCAAAAATTCTTACTTAAGACATAGCCTATTTCTCTACATTTTAAATTTTTATATTTTTCTCCAACAAGTTCTTCCTTATATTTTTCTATGCCAAATGAACCTATAACTTTACCAGTCTCTTTTTTGATTATAGCAAAAGTCTTTTTTCCGTTAATAAACATATCTAAAATTTTTGATGACTCTTCTATAGATTCGTGATGAGTCCGACCAGCCATTTCCCCAACACCTGGAATTTTTGCATATTCATTAAAATCTTTAAGATCATCTTTTTTAAAAGGTCTTAGAATAAGCGAATTTGTTTCTAATCTTATACCAGTAATATTTATGTCTGGATTCATAATATCCCCCAATTTTTAAATTATATTAAAGCTTTTATGCTATTTATTTAAAAATTAATAGCACATTAAAAGTCCATAGATTATACTTATAGCTTTATACTTTTTCGAATAATTTTTTTAAAATCTAAATTAAGATTCAATAACTAGGCTCTTTTTTTACTTTTTATTATTTTAGCATTATCTTTGTGAACTCCCAAGAAAAGATAGTCAAAAATCTTTATCCTAAATTGGTAAAAAATTATGCTTATAAAAAATGAAATTATAGTAGCTGAAATATATAGGTTTAAATTAGAAAGATATAAAAGATTTTCTAAAAGAAATTTAATAAGTACAAAAAGATACAAAAGGGAATTTAAAAAGTACTTTTCAAAGCCTATCTCATATATATCAGCCTTTAAAATAAGATAGGTTAAGAGTAGAAAACCTATAGAAAATCCTATAAAAATCTTAGTCTTATCTATAATAAAAATTTCAATTATAAAGATAAGAAAAGCTATTATGTAAAGATAAGGGTTTATCTTTTTTGAAGGGTTAATTCTTGCAAAGATAAAGTATATAAAGCCAAAAAACATATATTTATTGAAAGGACTTAAACCTTTAAGATAAGATGTATTAAAGCATAGTAAATAAAGGATAAATAATATTATCCCGCATATTTTTGTAAAGTAGGCTCCAAATACTTTTGTTAAAATCCTTTCTACTAGATATAATATAAATATATGCAATATTATTTTGTAATTAGATGCAATTATTTCAGATAAATTATTAAGTAAAATTCTAGGCTTAGTAGGGTCAAATCCTATTATATAAGCTCTTATAAAACTTAAAGATATAAGAGGAATGAAAAAGAATAGGACCTTTCTATCCTTAGTATTTGAAAAAATGGATGCAAAATAAGCCGTAATATATGAATAATATATCCAGGAAAAAGTTTCTTTATTTGTAAATAAGGGTAAATATATCATGATAAGGCTTAAAATAAGAGCCAATATATCTGCTATTATTAATTTTTGTTTTTTCATAGTATCACCACTTTAATTATATAATAATAGGGATTTAAAAGAAAATTATTTGTTAAAAGGATAAATCATGGCTAAGAAAAAAAGAAGTGAAATTTTCGCTGAAAAATCAAGAGAAAGAAAAACTTCTCCCTATCAAAAACATGATAGGAACAAAAGAAGAAATATAAGAAAAAAGAAAAATAAAAGAAATGGAATCATTAGGCTTTTAGTCATTGGAATACTTATTATATCTCCATTTTTCCTATATGAAAAATTCTATAACACTCCTCAAAGGTCTATTGATAAGGCCGTACTTAGTATAAAAGAACAAGATATAAAAGCTCAAGAGAAGTATTTTGATAAGGTGAGTAAAATCAACAAAGTCTTATCTGAATCATATTCTAGTGAATTGCCTGAACAAAAAGAATTCTTAAAGGCAAATTATGCAAATCTCAAAGTTTCAGTAAAAGATATAAAAAAGGCAAGTGATGGACTTGAAGTAGAAGTTGACGTCAAAAATGTTTGCTACATAGATGTATTTGACACCCTTAACCCAAAAGACAAAAATCTTCATAAAAGTTTTGTAAGAGAACTTTCAAATGAAAACCAAACTATAGAAGAAAATACAGCTAAACTTATCTTAGATAAGAAACTAAGCTACTATAAAATCTACGAATCAAGAGACTTCATTAATGCTATTTTAGGTGGTGCTTTGAAATATGCTGACAAAAATAAGTGATAGAGCTGTTGCAAAAAATATGAATTTCTATTGTTATATAATTACAAGTTATTCATAGACAACTTATAATAGCCTGCCGCTTATGGAGGTCAAATAATAATGGAGGAGTTTGTGATGATTTTTTAAATGATTGATTCATTGTGCAACAGTCCTATTTTTATATATTTATTCTTATTTTGTTTTTAATTAATATAAAGATGAATTTTTCCTTTTATGCTTTTATTTACAAGAAAGTAAAAATAAGGTCCATTGGTGGCTTTTAATTAGGGATTAATTTCCTTAAAATTTAATCGGCATGAAGATATTAACCTTTATGCCGGTTTTTATATGTCAATTTTACCGATGAAGTTCCAATAAAATCAAATTGTTGTCTTTTAAGATTTGTTCATTGAACTTTTTCTGATTGTTCTACATGAATTTTATCTACAAAAGTTCTTATTATTTCTGGATTAAGTTCTTTAATATCATGTACTTCCTTACAAATTTTAGGAATGATTTCACATTAATGTGAAAATTAGTTTGTACAAACTGGTATAATATTATAGAATAACTATACAAATTGTGCTAGTAAATTTTACACAATATTATGGACTTGACTGAAGATACTAATGACATTTTTAATTCTGTAGAAATTAAAGGGGGGATTTGCTATTTTATATCATCAAATAAACATATTGGTGAATTAGATTTTATAAAGCATACAAATGGCAATAGTATTCATAAAAAAAGAGAACTATTTATAAAAGGAATAGATGTAATACTTACAGACGAATATCAGTTTAGCATCCTAAAAAAAGTAAAAAAAGAAGAATTTCGTCCTTTAACTGAAATAACTAAAGGAAGAAATGCTTTCGGAATTATTGGGAAACAAAGTGTTGTGGAAAAAGTAGCATCAATTTATATGTTCAAAGGTGCTTGCGAACTCAGGTGTAAAGCTAATGAAATAAGGTATATCATAGAAGATAAAATAAAGAAGAATGTTGACATTTTTAACTCATATAAAGTTTTCATATCAAAATCTGCTGGAGCACCTCATACTGATAAAAAGGTGATTGGTCAACCATATATCGGCGAGAAAAAATCTGCCTGTACGGATTCATTAATACCAATTGGAAAGTTTGAAACAATCGAAGAAGCACAGAATCTTAAAAAATATTTAGAAAGTAAATTCTTGAGATTTATGGTTACTTTGGTTAAATCATCTCAAAACACTACTCAAATAGTATATAGATTTGTTCCACTTCAAGATTTTACTTCTGAGTCAGATATCGACTGGACAAAATCTATTAATGAAATTGATGAACAGCTTTTTGATAAATACAATCTTTCAAACGAAGAAAGAGAACATATAAAATCTTCTATAAAAGATATGTAATAATTCAAGGCTATGATTCGTTCATGGCCTTTTTCATTTATTTAAGAATTTATCTTTCCAAGTTCATAATCTTCTTTAAGCATTCTCTTTAAAGATCAAATTGGTATATCTAGAAAATCTTTTGCATCATTATTTTTTCTTTCAAGGTCTCCTCTTTCTTTAATTTCATATGAGTGTTCTTTAGCCATATCTAAAAGTACGTCTTTAATTTTTTGATTTTTCTTAGGTATATTCTATAAAGCTTTGTCTTTTTAATTCTTGATTTTTCATGTTTTTCTCCTTCACTTTTCTATACATATTCCTATACATTCCTCTATTAGTCAAGTAATTAGAAGATATTAATTATTATATAACAAAGAAAAAAGCTATGAATCATAAACCCATAGCCTTTTATCATGCCACCTAAAGACTTCCTAATTTAGTTTTTATTTAATCTCTAATTCAAAGAGTCTTTGAGGTCTTATTTTTTTATTTAATATCCTGGTTTTCCTAAAAGTTTGAACATTTGGGTTTTATACTCTTCTACACCTGGTTGGTTAAATGGGTTAACTCCAAGCATATAGCCACTTACTCCAACAACTACTTCAAAGAAGTATAAAAGTTCTCCCAAACTTTCTTCAGATACATCATCTATAGTAAGAAGAATATTTGGAACATTTCCCTTGATATGGGCTAAGATTGTACCTTCCATGGCCTTTTCATTTACATAAGAAAGGTCTCTTCCTGCTAAATAATTTAGACCATCTAGGTTATCAGAATCCTCTTTAATTGTAATATCCTTATCTGGTTTTTGAACCTTAAGAACTGTTTCAAATATATTTCTTTTGCCATCTTGGATCATTTGACCTAGGGAGTGAAGATCTGTAGTGTTATTTACAGATACTGGGAAAAGTCCCTTGCCATCTTTTCCTTCGCTTTCTGCAAATAATTGTTTCCACCATTCTGAAATATACTTAAGTTTAGGTTCATAGTTTACTAAAACTTCTATATCCTTACCATTTTCGTAAAGCATATTTCTAATAGCTGCATATTTTATAGCATCATTTTCTTCGAATGAATTAATAGTATATTTTTTGCGACCATTTTTAAAACCATCAACAAATTTGTCTATATCAACTCCAGCTACACATAAAGGAAGAAGACCTACTGCCGAAATTACTGAAAATCTTCCGCCTATATCATCAGGTACAACAAAAGTTTCATAACCTTCTTTAGTAGCTAAATCCTTTAAAGCTCCTTTTTGTCTGTCGGTTGTAACAAAAATCCTATTTTTAGCTTCTTCCTTACCATATTTTTCTTCGGCCATTTCCTTTAAAAATCTAAAAGCGATAGCTGGTTCTGTCGTAGTACCAGACTTTGAAATGACATTTACAGAAAATTCTTTCTCTTTTAGAAAATCAAGTAGGTCATAGAGGTATTCGCCAGATAGTTGATGTCCTGCATATACTAATTGAGTACCATTTTCTCTTCTAAAATAGCCTGCCATAGCATAATCTATAGCTTTTGTTCCAAGGTAAGATCCTCCTATACCAATAGTTACAAGTACATCGGAATTAGTTTGGATTTTCTTGCTAGCTTTTTTTATTCTTTCATATTCTTGCATATCTAGGTCAACTGGCCTATCAATCCAACCTAAAAAGTCACTACCTTCTCCTGTTTTCTCGATTAAAGTTTTGAATGCATCGAGACTTTTGTCTTTGTAAGAGTCAAGACCTGTAAGGTCAACATTAGTAAAATCTATATTCATTACAAATCCTCCTTTTTTTATTTATACCCAAAATATGAGCAATTATAAAAAAAATAAAGGAAAAGGTTGTTGATAATGATAATAATTTTCATTATTTTAGAATGATTAAAACTTTAGAATCATTATTGACATTTTTAAAGAAAGGTATATAGTAATTAATGTAGAGATGACAAGAACATGTATTTGAGTAACGCAAGAGAAAGGAAGTACATATAATGACATCATTAAAAGGAACAAAGACAGCAAGTAACTTAATTACATCATTTGCTGGTGAATCACAAGCAACAATGAGATATACAATTGCTGCAAAAATCGCTAAAAAAGAAGGATATGTTCAAATTCAACAAATCTTTGAGGAAACAGCAAGAAACGAACAAGTTCATGCTAAACAATTTTATAAATATCTTAAAGAAGAATTTAAACTTGATGCAATCGAATTAAACCCAGATTATACAGCATTTCCAGTTGTATACCATGATACATTAACAAATCTTCAAGGTGCAATCGATGGAGAAAACGAAGAAGCTGAAGATATGTATCCATCATTTGCAAAAATTGCAAGAGAAGAAGGATTTGATGAAATAGCAAGAAGCTGGGAACATATTGCTAAAGTAGAAGCAGCTCATAGAGATAGATATCAAAAACTTCATGATAATATTGAAAATGGAACAGTATTTGAAAAAGAAGAAAAAGTAATTTGGAAATGTTGGAACTGTGGATACCTTTACGAAGGTAAAAAAGCACCTAAGATTTGTCCTGCTTGTAAACATCCACAAGATTTCTTTGAGGTTGCAAACTTTAATTATTAATTAATAAAGAATTTAAAAAATAAAAATTAGAATCTTTCATTAAAAAACCTGCCTATAGGCAGGTTTTTTTTTAAGTTATTAATTTATTTATTGGGTATAATTATAATAAATAAATAAAGGAGGAGACTATGACAGAAAAAAGTATAAGATCTAGAGTCCAAAACTTTGGATCATTCCTTTCAAGCATGGTAATGCCAAATATAGCGGCACTTATTGCTTGGGGATTTATGGCGGCCTTATTCATACCAGCAGGATGGCTACCAAATGAAAATTTCAACAAGATAGTAGATCCACTTCTAAGATATGCTATACCAGCACTTATAGCCTATACAGGTGGAAACCTTATTAATCCTAAAATGGGTGGAGTAGTAGGGGTAGTAGCTTTAATGGGAGCAATAGCTGCAGCAGGAGAAGAAAAAATGCTGGTTGCTGCCATGCTTTTAGGACCTTTGGGAGGATGGCTACTTAAAAAGCTTCAAGATGCTTATGAAGGACATGTTCCAGAAGGCTTTGAGATGCTTGTAAACAATTTCTCTGCAGGATTTTTAGCCTTAGGCTTAGCCCTTTTATCATATGTAATTGTAGCACCTCTTATATCAGGTCTAACTGGCTTACTTGCAGCTGGAATAAATTTCTTATTAGAAAGATCACTTTTGCCTTTAGTTCACATCTTTATAGAACCAGCAAAAATCCTATTTTTAAATAACGCCATAAATCATGGTATTTTTACACCAATAGGATTAGAACAAGCTGCAGATACTGGAAAATCAATCCTATTTATGATTGAATCAAATCCAGGACCAGGACTAGGAGTTCTTCTTGCTTATTCTATCTTTGGTAATAAAAGAGAAAAATCATCAGCGGCAGGTGCAGCTATAATTCAAGTTTTCGGTGGAATCCATGAGATATATTTCCCATATATCCTTATGAATCCAAAACTAATCCTTGCAACAATAGTGGGAGGAGCTTCAGGTACCTTTACTCTTGAACTCCTTAATGGTGGACTTGTAGCAAGCCCATCACCAGGAAGTTTTCTAGCTTGGCTTGCTATGACTCCAAAAGGCTCCTACCTTGCAACAATCCTAGGATTTCTAGTTGCAACAGTCATTTCTTTTGCTATAGGTTCAGTAATATTAAGAACTTCTAAAAGCTCAAAAAGTTTAGATGAGGCAGAGGGAGATGTAAAAGCTAATAAATCTGGAAAAGAAACAGCAATAGTAAACGAAGAAAAGTCATTTGCTAACATTTCAAAGATAAGATTTGCTTGTGATGCAGGAATGGGTTCATCAGCCATGGGAGCAAGCATCTTAAAGAAAAAACTAAAAGAAGCAGGATTATTAGAAGGAATAGATATAACAAATGTAGCTATAGCCAATCTTCCAAAAGATGTAGACCTTGTAGTAACCCATAAAGATCTTACAGAGCGTGCAAAACAAATCGTTCCAAATGCAATACATGTTTCAGTAAATAACTTCATGCAAGCTCCAGAATATGATCAAGTTGTAGAAAGGCTTAAAGAAGCAGAAAGTACAGCAAAAGTTGAGAACAAAGAAGAAGTAAAAGAAGAAACTCAAAAAATAGCTGACTTGAAAGAAGAAAAGAAAAATACTATCTTATTAAAGGATAATATAATTTTAGATGAAACATTTGAAAATAAAGAAGAAGCCATTAAAAGAGTTCAAGAATTATTGGAAAAATCAGGCTATGTAGATAAGGGTTATGAAGCTGGTATGCTTCAAAGAGAAAAAGAAGCCCCTACCCACTTTGGCATAGGTCTTGCCATTCCACATGGAACAAATGAAACTAAAAAAGAGATAAAAAAATCAGGTCTTGTAGTAATAACAAGTAAAAATGGAGTAGACTGGGACGGAGAATTAGTAAAACTAATAGTAGGAATAGCTGGAAAAGGTGATGATCATATAGGAATTCTTGCTAATGTCGCAAATAATATCAACACAGAAGAGATAGTAAATTCCTTAGTAGAAAACTCCAATAAAGATGAGATATATGAAATCTTAACAAGAGAGGAAGAATAAATATGAAGACAGCAATTCAATTTGGAGCAGGGGCCATAGGTCGTGGGCTACTTGGAAAAATAATTCACGACTCAGGTTACAAACTCATATTTGTAGATGTATTTGACAAAATAGTAGACCAAATCAATGAAGATGGATATGTAGGTCTAGAACTAATGGATCATGAAAATAAAGCTATAAAACTTGAAAATGTATCAGCCCTATGCTCAAGTAAAGATGAAGATCTTGAAAAAATCTATGAAGCAATTACAAAAGCTGATATCATAACAACCTCAGTAAGAGTAGAAAACCTAGACTCAACATCAAAGATTATAGCAAAAGGCCTTGAAAAAAAAGACCCATCTACACCAAAAGTAGACATAATGGCCTTTGAAAATGCCTTCAGAGCAAGTGATATCTTAAAAGGACACCTACTACAAAACACAAGTCTAACAGAAGAAGAAGTAGATAGCCTTGCAACTTTCCCAAACACAGTAACAGACAGAATTGTACAAAATAAAACAGTAGATGGAAGGTCAGTAGTAGAAATTTCAGACGACTTCGAAGCAGTAATTGAACAAACAAAACTAAAAGATTCAACAACAAAACCAATAAAAGATGCTGAATACACCCAAAACATAGACGAAGAACTAGAAAGAAAACTCTTCCTAGTAAACGGAGTTCATGCAGCAACATCCTACTTTGGTTACTATAAAGGCTACACAATGATGGATGAGGCCTTCGGAGATGAAGAAATTCTTTCGGATGTTAAAAAACTAATGGAAGAATCATCAAAAGTACTAATCAAAAAATATGGATTTGATAAAGTAGAGTTAGATAAATTCAAAGAATCAAAATTAAATAGATTTCTAAAGACAGCAAGCCATGATGAAGTAGCTAGAGTTGCAAGAGATCCACAAAGAAAGCTAGGTAAAACAGATAGGCTAGTAAGTCCTGCAATATCAGCCTATGACAATAATCTAGAATATGATTATCTTGCTAAAGCCATAGCCTATGCATTCAAATATGACAACAAAGAAGATGAAAAAGCATTAGAAATACAAGATTATATCAAAGAAAATGGCATAGAAAAGGCCATTGAACACTTTGCAGAAATCAAAAAAGACGAAAGAAGTGGACTATTTGAAAAAATAGTTGAAGAATATGAAAAAATAGACTAAAAACATAAAAAATATCCAGGCCACTTGGTCTGGATATTTTAATTATTTATATTACCTTTTCAATAAATTTTCTATATTTTTTCTTAAACTTATCTTCCCAATTAGATGTTATAAGATAAGTTATATCCTTTAAGTTCGTATGCTTGTAATTGCTCACAGTTTCAAGCTTATCCTTTGTAACCATACATAAGACATCTGTAGAAATATCACTCATTTTCTTTTTTATGACAGACTCTTCAAAGGTATTTACACTTACACCATATTCGAGATTAATATTGTAAACTCCCATTATATAAATGTCTGGAACAAAGTAATCAAGTTCTTTTAGGGTCATTGGTCCGAAATTACTCATAGTTCTTTTGTCATAGTCTCCACCCAAGACTATACACTCTATATTCTTGTGGTTGTTAAGACTCACTGCTATAGGTATGGAATTTGTAATAATCTTACACTTAAAGTCTAGAGGAATTTGGTTTATAAGGGTGTTGTTTGTAGTTCCACCATCTATAACTATAAGGGAGTTCTCCTTTATAAATGGAAGTGCTTTTTTAGCCATGATTTTTTTTTCTTCCTGACCAATCTTCGATCTATATTCAAAATTGGTAATCTTTGGTCCAATCTTTAAAGCTCCACTGTGAACCCTTTTAAGTTTTCCTAAATTATCTAATTCTTTTAAATCTCTTCTAATAGTGTCCTCTGAAACGTCAAACCTTTTACTTAGCTCGCTTGCTATAACCTTGTGTTCAACTTCGAGAATCTCAATAATCTTTTCTTGTCTTTCAGCTTTTAACATATATTCTCCTAATAAGAATTTACCTAGATTATCTAAAAAATCAAGCAAACATGCAAAAAAATACAGGAAAATGCTTGACAATGCGTGTTTACGATGGTAATATAAGATAAAACAGCATAAACACGCAAAAAAAGGAGCACAAATGAAGACTTTACTATCACCATCCATAATGTGTGCTAACTTATTAAATCTTGAAAAAAGCATTGATGAGCTTAAAGAATCAGGCTTTGATAGGCTACACATAGATGTTATAGATGGAGCTTTTGCCCCATCTATGCCACTTGGACTTGAAACAATAAAAGAAATTAGAAAATATACTGATATGTATATTGATGTTCATATAATGAGTGTCAACAACGAATACTTTATAAAAGAGATGATTAACTTAAATGTTGATAGGATTAGCTTCCATGAAGAAACATCAGTTCATGTCCAAAGATATATAGATATAGTAAAAAATGCAGGCATAGAAGTAGGAGTTGCCCTTACACCTGCGAGGGATGAAAGTGTTCTAAAATACGTAATAGACCAACTAGACTCTGTCTTAATTATGATGATAAATCCAGGCTATGCAACAAACAAAAATGAAGGGCAAATAAAATATGGTCTAGAGAAGATTAAAAATATCAAAGAAATGATTGATAGATCAAACTCTAAGGCAAAAATACAACTAGATGGAAGGGTAAGTACTGATAAGTTTAATGACTATATATCATATGGTGCAAGAGACTTGGTTTTAGGTTCAAAAAGTTTGTATAAGAAAGGCTTAAATCTTAAGGAAAATAGGGAAAACATCATAAAAAGTATAAAGGAGGCAGAAAATGGACTTTAAAGAATCTTATGGAATTATTTTGGGTGAGTTATCCAACTTATTTGAAAAAATTGATGAAAAACAAGTTGATGAGTTAATAGAAAAAATTAATAAGTCTGAGAAGGTATTTTTTGTAGGTGTAGGAAGAGTTAAGCTTTCACTTGAGGCTATAGCCAAAAGGCTATCCCACCTTGGTGTAAGCTGTCATGTAGTTGGGGAGATAACAGAGCCTGCTATTTCTGAAAACGATTTGCTTATAGTAGGTTCAGGAAGTGGAGAAAGTCTCTATCCTTTAAGCATAGCAAAAAAGGCAAAAGAGATAGGAGCAATGGTTTGTTACATAGGTTCAAACCCTAATTCAAGCATGAAAGAATATACTGATATCATGCTTAGGATACCAACAAATACTAAATTAAATCTAAAAGATGAGCTTCTAAGCAAGCAACCTATGACAAGTTTGTTTGAACAAGCGTTATTAATACTAGGTGATTCTATAGCTTTGAAAATAGTTAATGACAAAAATATCGATATGGTCAAACTATGGCAATACCATGCAAATCTTGAGTGAGGAGTAAGAAATGTCAGAAAAAATATCAATTAGAGGAAGAGTTCAGTCATTTGGTGGATTTCTAACAAATATGGTCTTACCAAACATAGGCGCCTTTATAGCTTGGGGTCTTGTAACAGCCCTATTTATCGAATCAGGTTGGTTTCCAAATAAAAAATTGGCAGGCCTTGTTGCTCCATCAGTTAAATACCTCCTACCATTACTTTTAGCAAATACTGGCGGAACCATGGTAGGTGGAAAAAGGGGTGGAGTACTAGGTAGCATAGCAACAATGGGACTTATAATAGGAGCCGAAATACCAATGTTTCTAGGGGCCATGATAATGGGACCTCTTGGTGGCTATATCATGAAAAAAGTAGATTCATTACTTGGAAATAAGATTAGGTCTGGTTTTGAAATGGTAGTTAATAACTTTGCTATTGGTATTTTAGGCTTTATCCTAATGATTCTATCTTATTTATTTATAGGACCACTTATAGAATCGTTAAATATTCTAATAACAAAGGCAATCGAAGTATTAGTATCAACAGGATTTTTACCTTTACTTTCAGTGATAAATGAACCAGCTAAAGTGTTATTTCTCAATAACGTAATAGATCAAGGTATCTACTACCCATTAGGTATGCAAGAAACCCTTGCTACAGGAAAATCCATATACTTCATGGTGGCATCAAATCCAGGACCAGGTCTAGGACTTTTACTAGCATATACCCTTTTTGGCAATGAATCAGCTAGAAAATCAGCACCAGGAGCTATAGTAATCCACTTTATAGGTGGTATCCACGAGCTATACTTTCCATATGTATTGATGAAACCTATCACAATAATAGCAATGATTTTAGGTGGAATGTCAGGAACCTTTATCTTTAACCTACTAGGAGTTGGATTAACAGCGGGACCATCACCAGGTTCAATCATCTCCTACCTTGCCCTAACCCCAAGAGGAAACTACTTTGGAGTTATATTAGGAGTTTTTGTAGCAACTCTTGTAAGTTTCTTAGTTACATCATTAATTCTTAAAGCTAGCAAGGAAAGCGAAGAAAATATAGGAAAATATGAAGCTCAAACTAAAGAAATGAAACAAAATAAGAAAATCACAGGAAAAATTAGTAAAGTTGCCTTTGCTTGTGATGCTGGAATGGGTTCATCTGCCATGGGAGCATCAAGATTTGCAAAAATGCTAAAAGATAACAACATAAACAGTATTCAAGTTAAAAACTTTACCATAGAAGAAGTTCCAAGTGATTATGATGTAGTTGTATTACACAAAAACCTGTATGACAGGGCAAAAAGAAAACTTGGAAATTATAATATTATAACAATAGAGAATTATCTTAATGATGTCAATTTAGATAGGTTATTATCCGAAATTAAAAATCAAGAAGGCAAGTATTATGAAAGCTTTGAAGAAAAGAAAATGAAAAATAAAACTTATAGGCAAATATTAAAAAAAGAAAATATAATCCTTGATGAAACATTTGTTAGTAAGGAAGAAGTTATAAAGAAAGTTCAAGAACTTATGGAAAAATCAGGTTATGTAGATAAGGAATATGAGGCTGGTATGCTTCAAAGAGAAAAGGAAGCTCCAACTCACTTTGGTATAGGTCTTGCCATACCTCATGGGACTAGTGAAACTAAAAAATCTATAAAAAAATCTGGAATAGTTGTTATAGTTAGTAAAAAAGGAGTAGATTGGGACGGAGAGCTTGTAAAACTAATAGTAGGAATAGCTGGAAAAGACGATGACCACATAGGAATACTAGCAAACGTAGCAAATAAAATCAATGCAGAAGAAGTAGTAAATAATCTTGTAGAAAATGCAAATAGAGACGAAATCTACGAAATCCTAACAAAAGAGAATAAATAAGAATTTGAAAAAAGACAAATTTTTATTGCAGAGAGTAAATTAATGAATAAAGCTAATAAGTTTTTCTTTACTATATAATTAATTTAGATATAAAGGGACTTTCCTTTACTATTTACTTAAGTTAAAGTAATGTTCTGTTCTTTAACTAGATGTAAGAAGTTTTGTGTATAATAAATTTCAAAGTACTTTGTCTACAGAAAAGCTGCCAAATGGCAGTTTTTTATTGTACACTTAAGTTAGTTGAGCAAATGGAATATAGTAAAGCAAAAAACATCTGCTATGCGGGTGGGGGAAAGCTTTAGATTCAAGTGCACCAAAACAAATTCTCTTTAATTATTATAGGCATATGCATAATTAAAATGAGATTTTTTAATAAGAATAGTTTATAACATGGGACAAAAGGGATGTTCATTTTGTCCCTTTAATAATGGGTCTAAAAAGCTTGTTTTAAATTTCACTTTATTATGCTAAAATAGTTCTAGTAGAAACTTTGGAAAAATAGGAGAATATTATGAAAGCAATTTTGACAGTGATTGGAAATGACAAACCGGGTATTGTATATAAGGTTTCTGAACTACTTTTTAAGTTCAATATCAACATCCTAGATTTTAGTCAAACTATTATGGATGATAAGTTTGTTGCTATTTTAAATGTTGACTTAAAAGAGTCTAATGATTCTTTTGAAAATGTAAATAAGGCTATAGGAAAGCTTTCTAAGGAGATTGGCCTTGATTTAAGGCTCCAAAACGAAGAACTTTTTGATAAGATGGCAAGGATTTAGTTATGGATACTAAGCAAATTATTGAAACAATAAAGATGCTTGACCAAGAGCATTTGGATATTAGAACTATTACTATGGGAATCAACCTTCTTGATTGTGCCGATAGTGACTATAAGAAATCAACCAAAAAAATCTATGAAAAGATGATGAAAGAATGTGAGAATTTCACTGAAACTACCAAAAAAGTATCAGAGATATATGGAGTTCCTATAATAAATAACAGAATTTCAGTAACACCTATTTCCTTAGTTGCAGCAAGCTCAGCTTTGGATGATTATACGATATATGCAGAAGTTCTTGATAAGGTGGCAAAAGATGTTGGAGTTGATTTTGTCGGTGGTTTTTCTGCCCTTGTTCAAAAATCTATGACAAAATCTGATGAAATTTTGATAAACTCTATTCCACACGCCCTTTCAACTACTGATTATGTTTGTTCATCTGTAAATGTAGGATCTACAAGAGCAGGTATTAATCTTGATGCAGTTAAGCTTATAGGAGAGAGAATTAAAGACTTAGCCAAACTTACCAAAGACCAAGATTCTCTAGGTTGTGCAAAGTTTGTAGCCTTTGCTAATGCAGTTGAGGACAATCCATTTATGGCAGGATCTTTTCTTGGGGTAGGAGAGGCTGATACTGTTATAAATGTTGGTGTATCAGGACCTGGAGTTGTCAAGGCTGCTATTGAAAAAGATAAGAAAAAACCAATAAATGAGGTCTATGAAACTATCAAAAAGACTGCTTTTAAGATTACAAGAATGGGAGATTTAATTGGTCGTGATGTAGCTAAAAGACTTGGCAAGGAATTTGGAATCCTTGACTTATCCTTAGCACCTACCCCAGCTATTGGAGATAGCGTAGGAAGAATACTTGAAGAGATAGGAATAGAGCATGTTGGGGGACATGGAACAACAGCAGCTCTTGCTATGCTAAATGATGCAGTAAAAAAGGGAGGTCTTATGGCATCATCATCTGTTGGAGGACTTTCAGGAGCTTTTATTCCTGTAAGTGAGGATGAAGCTATGATTAAGGCGGCAGATGCAGGACATTTGACCTTTGATAAACTTGAAGCTATGACAAGTGTATGTTCTGTGGGACTTGACATGATAGCAATCCCTGGAGATACTGAGGCTTCTACTATATCAGCTATGATTTTAGATGAGGCAGCAATTGGTGTTATTAATCAAAAAACAACAGCAGTAAGAGTAATTCCTGTCTATGGCAAAAAGTGTGGTGACTATGCCGAATTTGGTGGGTTATTAGGTTATGCTCCAATTATGGATATAAGACAGTCTTCTTCATCTGATTTTATAAATCGTGGTGGAAGAATACCAGCTCCAGTTCATTCATTTAAAAATTAGCATTTAAAAAAAAACAATAACCAGTAAAATATAAAAAGAAACAAATAAATAAAGAAAGGATTTTATATGAAAGTTATAGTAAGTGATTCATATGAAGAGATGAGCAAAAAAGCAGCAGACTTATTTAAAAGCCTTTTAGTAGAAAAGCCACAATCAAAATTAGGACTTGCAACAGGTTCAACACCAGTTGGACTTTATGAAAATTTAGTAAAAGCACAAAAAGATGGAGAAATATCTTTCCACTGGGCTAAGTCAGTAAACCTTGATGAATATGTAGGAATTGACCCAAAAAATGAACAATCTTATCAATATTTTATGGATGAAAACTTATTTAATAAGGTAAATATTAAAAAAGAAAATACCCACCTACCAAAGGCTGATACAAATGACGAAAAATATGCTAAAGAATATGACAAAGTTCTTGATGAAATGGGACCTAGAGATATTCAAATACTAGGACTTGGAAACAATGGACATATAGCCTTTAACGAACCAGCTGACAAACTTAACAAAAGAACATCTATAGTTAAGCTTACAGATGAAACTATAAAGGCAAATTCAAGATTTTTTAAATCAGAAGAAGATGTTCCAAAATACGCAATATCAATGGGAATGGCAGATGCTTTCAATGCAAAAACCATAATTGTACTTGCAAGTGGAAAAAATAAGTTTGATGCTGTAAAGAAAATTATAGAAGATGATAAAATTGACACAAATTTCCCAGCAAGCCTACTACACCTTCACCCAAATTGCTATTTATTTGTAGATAAAGAAGCATATGAAGGATAAATATTATCTAAGATTTCAGGCTCCCTTTTTGAGGGAGCCTGTTTTTTAAAAATCAAGTATATTAAGACTTTGATAAAGCTCAAGCCTTTTTTTAAAGTTAGTAGATTCTTTAGCTAAGGCCATGTACATCACCTTACTTGCATGGTTAAAATTATTTTTTAAGGACTTATCCTTATTAAGACTTGAAAGGGTAGACCCATTTTTGAGAAAAATAGTAGAATCTTTGATATTTTCAACATAAAAGGCATTTACAAAAGCTCTCCTAAGATTATCATGGTCAGTTTCATTTATCTTAAAGGGAAAAAATACATTGAAGGAATCAATAAAATAAGGTAAATTCCTTGAAACTTTCAAGATATCTTTCATTCTTTTGTGCATAAGTTTTACAGAAATAGCCCTTTTGGCACACAAATGTTTCAAAAAAAGTTCACATGATCTCTTATCTTTTACAATATGAGATGTATAATAGACCTCACAGCCAATACCAAAACCTTTGATTTCAATAGGTAAGATGGCGATAATATTGTCCATAAAGCCTCCTTTCCCCACAGAAGAAAGTCTTCTCTAGACATTAAGTGTACTATATTTCATCTTATTAGTCAATTATTGGCTTGTTTTATATCTTAATAAAAGAATTTCCGATGAAATTATTTTAATGAAATCAAAAAATTAATTATAAGCTTTAATTCCTCTATTTAGAACTTATGAAATTTTATAAAAAACTAAAAATTTTCTAAAATCTCTTCTTCACGTAAAATCCTTCTTAGCTTATATATAATATCACCATGAATATTAGTTACAGTTTTAGGGCTAATATTTAATAAACTTCCTATCTTCTTGTGGGAGAAATTTTTGTTGTATTTTAGATAGATTATATCTCTTTGTCTTTTGTTAAGCTTTTTTATTGCATCATTTAATACTTTTATTTCGACATTTTTAATCAAATCTTTCTCTATGTCTATATTATCTTTAAGATTTTCTATTAGTTCTATTCCCTTTTTATCTTTATCATTTAGGGATATTGCTTCTTTCTTTTTACTCATATCTAGAAAGTAATAATATAGTCTATATTTTATATAGCCTCCAAATTTTCCTCTTTTCTCATCATAGTCTTCCACTATATTAAGGATAAAGTCATAAGCTTTGATATAGGCTTCATTCCTATCATAGATTGGAAACTTGTTTATAGTGCTTATGATAAGTGGTTTGTACTTTCTTATAATCGCATCCAAGTTTTCTATACATATTTTCATAAAATTTCCTTACTGCGATCGCTATTTATTTGTCGACATACTTAGTCTATAGGAAATTTATATAAAAGTTTAATTTGCTAAAGTCCTTTTAGGACTTTATTATTTGCCTAAAAGAACTTTAAGGTTAAAATAATAGACCTTAAATTCCATTAAGACTGATAAGTTTTATTTAAATTTAGTATTTAAAAAGCTGGCCTAAGCCAGCTTTACTTAAATTATTTCATTTACATTGATTTCGTCTCTTGAAACTCTTTCTATATAGGCTTTGTCAACTTTACTTATCTTGCCATCTTTTGTTTCTATTACCTTGCTTTCTATAATCTTATCCATAGCAGTCCTTATTTCTTGATTGTTAAGGTCTACTTTTGGATAGTCAACTGATATGGTCTTTGACTTATTGAAGTCATCCTTAAATCCTAATTTTAATTTTCTATTTTCCATTTTTTACTCCTTCCTTATATTTCTTTACTTGTTATTTTTTCTACTGTATAAGCAGTAATGTCAGTAAGTGACATGTAGGCTTGGGCAAAGTTTTTAAGATTTTCATTACTTAATGCTTCATTTAAATTTGAAAAAGTTCTAGAAATCTTTTTTTCCTCTGCACCATCATTGATTTTAAATAATATTCTAATTTTCATATCTTATCTCCTTTCACTTATAGATAGAGCAAAAGAAGAAAATGTCCTGAAATTATATATTTACAAAAATTCTTTATTAAAATTATCAAGTAGTGTAAGATATAATAAACAAGGACTTTAAAATAGGTGATTTAATGAGTAAGAATAAAAAAAAGAAAAAAATTACATTAAAAGATATATTATGGAAGCTGATATTTCTAATAGGGATATTGGTTCTTCTTTATCCTATAATATCAAGATGGTACTATACCTTAGATTCAAAGGAACAAGTAGAAATATTTAACCAAGGTAAGTCAAAGATTGATAAGGAAGAAATAGATAGAAGAATTGGTCTTGCAAAAGCATACAATGATGCTCTATCAGGAGTTGTACCGGAAGATCCATTTGCTAAGGAAAAACAAGAAGCTGGCAAGAGGGAGTACGCAAGAATGCTCGAAGTAGAGGAAATGATAGGTCATATAGAAATACCAAAGATAAATCAAGACCTACCCATCTATGCAGGAACTAGTGAAGATGTATTACAAATTGGTGTAGGCCACCTTGAAGGAACCTCTCTTCCTATAGGTGGAAACAACACTCATACAGTCCTTACAGCCCATAGAGGTCTACCAGAAAAGACTCTATTTACAAATATTGACCAACTTAAAATAGGAGATAAGTTTTATATACATAATATTAAAGAAACCCTTGCCTATCAAGTTGATCAAATCAAAGTAATAGAGCCTACAAACTTTGAAGATCTTATGATTTTTCCAGGACATGATTATGCAACCTTACTTACTTGTACTCCTTTTATGATAAATTCACATAGACTTTTAGTAAGAGGTCACAGGGTAGAATATGTAGAAAGTGTAGATGAAGAATTGATTAAAGAAGCCAAAACCAACTGGATATTTAGGATTCTATTCTTTATAGCCCTTATTATTATAATAATTCTCCTATTTAGAATAAGAAAACTAAGGAAAGAAAATAATAAGACAAGTAAAAAAATTGATGAAATCAAAAACCAAATAGAAAATTTAGGTAAAGATGATGAAGTTAAGTAAAAAAGACATAAGAAGAAATCTACCTTTTTTACTCATATTCCTAGTGGGTTTTCTTATCTTCTCCTATCCTTTTATAAGCCAAAAATTCTACGAGATAGAGGCCAAAGATGAAATCATAGAATTTAAAAAGGCTAAGGATGATGTAAGCAAAGAAGACCTAGAAAAAAGGATGGAATTAGCGAGAGTTTACAACCAAACTTTAGATCCATCTATAATCTCTGACCCTTATGATGAAAAGGTAAAAGAAGCTAAGGCCGACTATGCAAGAATGCTTGAAGTCCATGAGATGTTAGGGCATATTGAAATACCAAAAATTGCAGTAGATATCCCAATATATGCAGGAACAAGCGATGATGTTCTTGAAAAGGGAGCAGGTCACCTTGAGGGAACTTCGCTTCCTATAGGGGGAGATTCCACCCATACGGTAATCACAGCTCACAGAGGTCTTCCTAACGCAGTCTTATTTAGGTATCTTAATCAACTTACAGAGGGAGATATTTTCTATATCCACAATATAAAAGAAACTTTAGCCTACAAGGTGGATAAAATTCAAGTAGTAGAGCCTACTAACTTTGATCCTATTTTAGTAGTTGATAAAAAAGATTATGCAACCCTTCTTACCTGTACACCATATATGATAAATTCACATAGGCTTTTAGTAAGAGGAGAAAGAATAGATTATGCTCAGGCAATAGATGATGGTAGTGCCAACACCCCAAAGATAAGACCAGACTTCTACCAACTATTTTTAGTTCTTATCCCTATACTTTTATTTACCATTCTAACCTATATTAGAGAAAAACATCGTCAAAAAAAGATGAACATGGAGGTAAAAGATATTGAAGAAAGACTCAAAGAAAAATAAGAAAATATTTGGCTATATAATAATACTTCTAGGTCTTATAATACTAGCCTTTCCTATTGCAAAAAGATTCTACTCCGACATAGAAAACAAAATGGTCTATGAAAAAGTATTGAAATCTCAAGCAGAGGAAGATAAAGAAATCCTAGACGAGGTAGAAAAAAGAGCTATAGCATACAATGAAACTATAAAAGATTCTGACATATCAATGACAGATCCATTTGAAGTAGGGGACTTCGGGTCTAAATCAATTCTTGATAATCCAGATGATATATTTGCTTATATAGAAATACCAAAACTTGGAAAAGTAATTCCAATTTATCTAGATGCAAGCTATGACCATATAGCCTGGGGATTGGGACAAGTATCAGGTTCATCAATCCCGGTAGGAGGAGAATCAACACGTTCAGTCCTTGCAGGCCATAGGGGATGGTGGGCAGATACCATGCTCTTATATGCAGATGATTTGGTAAATGGAGATTTAATTTATATAAAAAGAGCTGATAGGACTCTAACATACAAAGTATTTTCAAAAGAAGTAATTGGTCCTTTTGATTGGGAAAGCTTAAGAATAGAAAAGGGAGAAGATATAATAACCCTTCTTACCTGTCATCCATTTTTTTGGCCAAGGCCAAATAGGCTTTTGGTAAATGCAAGAAGAGTAGAAGATGAAAAAAATCCTACAGAAAATCAAAAGACAGAAAAAATTGAAGTAAGTGAGAATGTAAAGATAACAAATTATATTTATGTAGGATTTATGATTATAGATTTTATTCTTATTATTTTTGTGGTAAGTAGGATAATAAAACTTATAAAAAATCGAAAAATTAGCTGAAAATTTAAGTCAAGCTATATAAAAAGTAGATGAATTTAAAAAGTTCATCTACTTTTTATATTAAATACATATATTAATAATCTAGGAAATATATTACATAAAAATAATAGTAGCTAAATACCAATAATTGCTAGTTTATCGATAATTTTATAATGAATTAATCTTTAAAAACCATTACAAATACTTTATGATGATTTGGTATCAAATATCAATTAAACTTTTTTGAAATTTTCTAAGACTAGCTTACAATCATGAAAAGATAGAAATTCGCTATTTTTTTAAAAAGAACTTCAGTTTTTATTCTTAAGTTTATTTAGCCCAATTTCCATCTGTAAATATTTGATATTCTCTTCCATCTTTGTAGGCCTTTATATCTAGATCTTTTGCTCCCACCATGAAGTCTTCATGGATTAAAGAATCATTTAGACCTATGGTGTGCAGATCTTCGTCAGCTACTTCTGTACCACCCTTTATAGTAGTAGGATAGGCTTTACCTAGGGCGAAATGGCATGAGGCATTCTCATCAAAAAGTGTATTAAAGAATAAGACATTGGATTCATTTATTGGAGAATGGTATGGTACAAGGGCGATTTCTCCAAGTCTTTTAGCATTTGGGTCGGATTCTAGCATTTCCTTTAAAGTATCATATCCAACTTCTGCCTTAAAGTCTACTACAAGTCCATCCTTAAAGGTAAATTCAAACTTATCTATAATCACCCCATTATATACAAGTGGTTTTACTGCAACAAGTCTTCCATTTACTCCATCATATTGAGGAGAGGTGAAAACTTCTTCTGTTGGTATATTTGGCAAGAAAGTATCTCCCTTTTCATTTCTTGATGATGCTGACATCCATATATGATTTTTAGGAAGTTTTACCCTAAGGTCTGTTCCGTTAGAAGACTTGTAGCAAACTTCATCGAACTGATGAGCATTTAAAAAGCTTGCCTTCTCATTCAAAAGTTCTATATGGTCTTGCCAATTCTTTTTAGTATTATTCCAGTCTTCATCTATACGGCTTACGTCAAAAATTAATTCCCAAAGCTTATCTACTGCTTCATTTTCTTTTAGTTCGGGAAAGATTTTCTTAGCCCATTTCTTGGTAGGATAGGCTATAACAAGCCATGAAACCATATCGTTCATAGTATATTTTACAAAGTCTTTAAGCTTTAAAGAATTCTCCCTTACAGCCTCAGCTATCTTTTTTTGATCCAAATTTTTTAATAAATCTGGGTCATCTCCAATAATTGAAATCCTATTAGACCTATGTTTTTCTAGTTGATAGATATTTTTTTCTATTATATAGTCTGGAACTTCATTTAAAGTTTTTTGATTTTGGTATGTGTAGTCAAGCTTTATGATTTCTTCATCTTTCCAATTTATGCTAACCTTACGAGCCCCACTTTCATAAGCATATTTTGTGATAAATCTTGCAAGAGAGGGATCCTCTATAGAAGAATTTATCAAAACATCTTCACCATCTTGAACATTTACACCAAATTCTACTGCAAGTTTTGCATAATTTTCTAATTTTTTTAAATTTATAGTCATAATACCTCCGTTTTTTTCATTATACTCCTTTATAAGGGTATAATGGAATATAGATAGTTAGGAGGAAATTATGAAAAAAAGAAGTGAAGTTGATGTAAAAGAAACTTGGAAATTAGAAGATATATTTGAAAATGACAAAGCTTTCTATGATGAATTAGAAAACACCCTAAAATTAAGTGAAGATTTCAAAGAAGAATTTAAAGAGATAGACTCTAGTGAAAAATTAAAAAGGGCCTTAAAGAGTCTATCAGATATAGTGGCAAGACTTCATAGGTTAGGATCTTTTGCTGGAATCTCAACAGAAGTTGATGCAAACGACCCACATCCTCAAAAAAGATATGCCAAATTTGGTACTATATCTAGTGATATAGGATCAAATCTTACATTTTTTGATGGACTATTGACAAAAATTGATGAAGATATAGTAAATAAAACTAGAAAAGAAAATCCAGACTATGACTATTACCTTAAAAAAATCCTAGATAAAAAGGACCATATTCTAGATGATAGTGCAGAAGAAGTTTTATCAAAACTTGCCCCAACATTTGATGCACCTTATGGTGAATATTCTTCCATGCGTTATGGAGATATAAAAGTAGATCCAATTGAAGTTGATGGTAAGAAGATAAATCTTAATCACAACAACTTTGAAGAATACTTCGAGGCTGATAAAAACACAGAAGTAAGAAGAAAAGCTTTTAGAAACTACCACGATGCCCTTAGAAGATATGAAAGAGGAAATGGTGCTATCTATAATACTCAAGTGCAAAATGAGAAAATAGTATCGAAACTTAGAGGCTTTGATTCTGTAATTGATATGCTTTTATCCTACCAAGATATACCAAGAGAAATCTATGACAATCATATAGACACAATTATGGCAAAACTTCCAAAATATATGAGAAAGTATGCAAATATCATCAAAAAAGTCTATAAATTAGATGAAATGACTTATGCAGACCTTAAACTTTCCATTGATTCAGGATTTTCTAAAGAAATTGAAATAGAGGAAGCGAGAGATTATATAATTGATGGTCTAAAAGTTTTGGGAGATGATTATGTAGAAATGCTTAAGAGAGCATTTTCAGAAAGATGGATAGACTATGCAGAAAATGAAGGCAAAAGAACTGGAGCCTTCTGTGATACTCCTTACGGAGTTCACTCCTATATCATGACAACCTACAACAAGGACATGAGTCAAGTAATGACCCTTGCCCACGAGCTAGGACACGCTGGACACTTTGAAAATGCCAACAAAAATCAAGACGCTCTAAACACTAACGTATCAATGTATTTTGTAGAAAGTCCATCAACCGCCAATGAAATCACTATGGAAAGATATCTACTTAAAAACGCCAAAGATGATAGGCAAAAACTTTGGGTATTGGATACAATGATTTCAAAAACCTATTACCACAACTTTGTAACTCACTTTTTAGAGGCAGCTTTCCAAAGAGAAGTCTATGAAAGAGTAGATAAGGGAGAAAGTCTATCAAGCGATGACTTAAACCAAATCTTTAGAGAAAAACTAGAAGAGTTCTGGGGAAGTGATGTCAAACTTGTAGATGGATCTGAACTTACATGGATGAGACAACCTCATTATTATATGGGACTTTACCCATATACCTACTCAGCAGGACTTACCATAGGAACTCAAGTTTCAGAAAAGTTAATCCATGGAGATAAGGAAGATATAAAAAGATGGAGAGAAGTTCTAAACTTAGGCTCAACTCTAAGTCCAATGGATCTTGCTAAAAAAGCAGGAGTAGATATGACAAATACCAAAGCCCTAGAAGATACAATTGACTTTATAGGTGAAATAATAGACAAAATAGATGAGCTTTGCCAAAAAATTGGACTATATGAATAATTGCAAATAAAATAAGGTATTAAAATACTGTAAAGAGGGGATCTTCCCTTCTTTTTTTGTGCCTTGATATATATTATAGCAATATAGAAATGTAGATTTTATTATGATAAGAAATAAAGAAAAATAAGAATAGCATTAAATATATTGAACATACTTTGAAAGTGGTCTTATATATTATTAAATCCAAGTTTTAAGGTAAAATATAATGAGATAATTAAGGAAAATATTAAAGATATTAATAACAAAGACATAAAATCTTAATATGAAGAGATAATAGCTAGAAACTTAGAAAGAACTAAAAGTAATATATTAAAAAATAATAATTGTACGATAGAATTTAAGTATGAATATTTTTAGATTTTCTTTTCAAAATGTGTCAATTATCAAAAAAACATTAGTGAGTTTGATTATAATGATAAATACAAGAAAATATAAAAATAGCTAATCAATAAAATTTAGGGTAAATATCTAGTATTAACGAAAATGAAAGGGGTATTATGAAATATTTATCAAAAAGATTTATAGGAAAATATAGGATAATTGGACTTATTCTTTTAATTTTACTTATATTATTTGGCTCAACACCTGCTATAACTAGTATAATGATGGGAATGAGTAGAGATATAGTTTTTATTATAACAGTAGGATACGCTCTTTTTACCTTAATTTTCTATCTTATTTTTTATAGAAGACACCAAAACAAGATGGGGGTATTAAACACTTTAAAAGTTCTAGTGGTAGGCTTTGTATCAATTCTTACATTATCTTATTTATTAGGTATGATATTTGGATCAAATGCTTCTATATCACAAAACCAAGAAGCCATAGAAAATATGTTAGCCTTAAACTTTTCACCAGCTCTTATAGCCTACATGGTACTACTTGCTCCAGCTGTAGAAGAATACACATTTAGGGAGTATTTTCCTGGTATAATTAGAAAAATCTTTAAAAAAAACGACCAAAACCTAAGAGATATTATATCGCTTATACTTGCAAATATAGTATTTGCCCTAATGCATATTCCTACAGACCTTTACTCATTTTTAGTCTATTTTTCTCTAGGTTTTGTCCTAGTTATGGTTAGGTACCTTACAAATAGTCTAAGACTTTCAGCCTATCTTCATAGCCTATGGAACTTAATATCAGTAGTTATTTTATACTTTGCCTTATAAAAAAGAAGACCTTCCTCAAATTTTGGGGAAGATCTTCTTTTTGATTATGGTAATTAACGAATAATATAGAAATCATATAAGTCCTAAAATATATTCGATAATTTACACTATTATTATAGCAAAAATTTAGAATTTTTGCATATAAAATATTTACTTTAATTAATAAAGTTAGTTCACAAGAAAATCAAATGATAAATAAAAATATTGCAGTTTCATTTTAATAATATAGTCATATTGTTAAAAATATGATAAAATAAAATGATAGAGTCCGTATAATTGTGTAAAAAGAAAAAGGTCATTTAAAACCCAAACTAGTACAATGTTTTTAACCACAAAAACCAACTAGGAGGAACAAATGACCCAATTACATTTTACAATTAATCAAGAAGAAATACAAAATTTAATTAATGAATCTGTAGATAATAAAATTGCCAAATCTATCTTAACAAAAGTTTTTAATGAACTTATGGAAAAAGATGAATATTTAGAAAATACAGCCTATCAAAGGGATCCTAACAGAATCACCTACCATAATGGCTACTATGAACGTGACTATACAACCAAAATAGGAACATTAACTTTAAGAGTACCTAGGACAAGAGATGGTAAATTCTCAACAGAAGTCTTTGAAAGATATCAAAGAAATGAAAAAGCACTACTTATAACCATGCTAGAAATGTATGTTCAAGGAGTATCAAGAAGAAAAGTATCCAAGGTGATAGAAAATATGTGTGGTAAAGCATATTCTAAATCCTTTGTATCATCTTTAACTAAAGAGCTTGACGAAGAAGTAAAGCTATGGAGAAATAGTGACTTAAGCAAACTAAAAATTCCGTATCTAATTGTAGATGTGGTCTACATAAAAGTAAGGGAAAACAATCGTGTAGTATCAAAAGCTTATCATATTGCAATAGAAACAACTGAAAAAGAAAATAGAGAAATCATAGGCTTAGACCTAAGTTCTAGTGAAAGTTAATATTCATGGTCAAACTTCTTTGAATATTTAAAAGTTAGAGGACTATCTGGACTTAAAATGGTAATATCAGATGCTCACAAAGCTCTAGTAAAAGCAATAAAAGAAACATTCGTAAATGTAATATGGCAAAGATGCCAGGTTCATTTCTTAAGAAATATCCTA
>NZ_JABVBA010000029.1:0-562 GCF_013371425.1 Anaerococcus faecalis | reverse complement strand
TATACTGCTTCTATGGCTTGGCTAAATCCTGGAAGGTTGTCTGTTGAGAATATTAATACATCTTCTAGCCCTCTTTCTTTTAGCTGGTTTAATACTAAGAGCCAATATTTGCTTGATTCGTTTTCTCCTACCCACATGCCTAGTATTTCTTTAAAGCCTTCTAGATTGTAGCCTAAGGCTATATATACTGCTTTTTTGACTACTATGTTGTTTTCTCTTACATGGTAGTGTATGGCGTCTAAGAAGACCATAGGATAGATTTTTTCTAATGGTCTATTTTGCCACTCTTCTATGGTTGGTAGTATTTTATTGGTTATTTTACTTACCATTGTTTCTGATATTCCAAAACCATAGATATCTTTGATGTGACTTGATATGTCTCTTGTTGTCATTCCTTTCCCATACATTGATATTATCTGATTTTCTATGTTTGATATGTCTTTTTCGTATTTTTTTAATGATTGTGGTTCAAATGTTCCTTCTCTATCTCTTGGTATGTTTAATTCTATGTTTCCGTAAGATGATCTAACTGTTTTTTTACTTGTTCCATTTCTTGTATTTA
>NZ_JABVBA010000028.1:0-626 GCF_013371425.1 Anaerococcus faecalis | reverse complement strand
AAACAGGAGAAATCAAGGTAACACCAGGAACAAATGTAGATGGACCAATAACTGTTACAATTCAAGACGATGACTTCAAGACAGAAGACAATCCAAAGGGAGAAATCACAAAAGAAGTTCCAGTAACAGGACACACAAAAGGTGTAGACGACAACAGAACAAAAACAACAGTAGAAGGCGAACCAACAAAAGTTAACCCTACTGACGAAGAACAAAAAACAGGTTTAACAGTTAAAAACCAAGACGAAACTACACCAACAACAGTAACAGCCAAAGATGAAGACGGAACAGAAATTCCAGTAAAAGTCGATTCAAAAACAGGAGAAATCAAGGTAACACCAGGAACAAATGTAGATGGACCAATAACTGTTACAATTCAAGACGATGACTTCAAGACAGAAGACAATCCAAAGGGAGAAATCACAAAAGAAGTTCCAGTAACAGGACACACAAAAGGTGTAGACGACAACAGAACAAAAACAACAGTAGAAGGCGAACCAACAAAAGTTAACCCTACTGACGAAGAACAAAAAACAGGTTTAACAGTTAAAAACCAAGACGAAACTACACCAACAACAGTAACAGCCAAAGATGAAGACGGAACAGAAATTCCAGTAACAATCGAT
>NZ_JABVBA010000027.1:0-637 GCF_013371425.1 Anaerococcus faecalis | reverse complement strand
TTATCTTCCTTATAATCTTTTGATAACTCTTCTAAAAACACGTTCATGCAATTTGTGTTGCAATAAGGAAGTACTAAAAAGAAATTTTCGCCAATAATTGGCTCTACCGCACCATATGCATATCTATATTCCCTTATGTGGTGGCATAGGACTTGTGGTCTTATCTTTTTATTGCACCAGCAATATTTTGGCTTGTTTATGCGTCCAAATCCTGCTTCGTCTTGAAATATGATTCTTACTCTTTTATTCGGGTTAACGTTTCTAATTTCTCCTATTTTGGATTTAATTTTTTTGAGGCTTCTATAGCCTCTTCGTTTGCTTTTTTGGGATGTCTACTCCTTGGCATTATTTTTCTGAATCCGTGTCTTTTTAGAACATAATATATTTGTCCATTACCTATAGAGTGACCAACTAGTTCTCGGTAAGCTTTTTCTATTTCTTTGGCTGTTATTATTTGACCTTTTTCTGCCCTTTCTTCGAATTGTCTTAAAAATTCTTTTTCCTCTTCGAATGTCAAATTTCTATTATTACCAATTCTTTTTTTATTTTTGAGTCCATCAATAGAACTTTTTTTATATTTTCTTAACCATTCAAAGATTGTAGACATTGCAACATCAAGCTTTTCAGAAATTTCTCG
>NZ_JABVBA010000026.1:0-653 GCF_013371425.1 Anaerococcus faecalis | reverse complement strand
AACGAATTTACTGCCATGCAAATGACAGCAGTTTATTCATGCGTGAGAGTTCTTGCTGAAACCTTGGCAGGACTTCCTCTTCATTTATATAAAAGAGGAAATTCAAACTCTAAGGAAAAAGCAAAAGAACACGCTATATATTTTCTTTTACACGATGAACCTAATACTGAGATGACTTCATTTGTATTTAGAGAAACACTAATGACTCATCTTCTACTTTGGGGTAATGCCTATGCTCAGATAATACGAAATGGAAGAAATGAGGTCATTGGACTTTATCCCTTAATGCCAAACAAGATGACCGTTATGAGAAGTGAAGATGGAGAAATCTTTTATAAATACAATCACAAATCAGAAGAAGTTTATCTTTTAAAAGAAGATGTCCTTCATATACCTGGACTTGGTTTTGATGGTCTTATTGGCTACTCACCAATTACCATGGCTAAAAATGCTATAGGTATGACTATGGCTTGTGAAGATTATGGTGCTAGCTTTTTCCAAAATGGAGCACAACCAGGTGGGGTTTTAGAACATCCAGGTATTATCAAAGACCCAGAAAGAGTAAGGGAGTCATGGAACGCAGCCTTTCAGGGGCCTAAAAATGCCAATAAAGTGGCTGTACTTGAAGAAGGGATGAAATACCAACCCATAGC
>NZ_JABVBA010000025.1:0-1215 GCF_013371425.1 Anaerococcus faecalis | reverse complement strand
AACAAAAGTTAACCCTACTGACGAAGAACAAAAAACAGGTTTAACAGTTAAAAACCAAGACGAAACTACACCAACAACAGTAACAGCCAAAGATGAAGACGGAACAGAAATTCCAGTAACAATCGATTCAAAAACAGGAGAAATCAAAGTAACACCAGGAACAAATGTAGATGGACCAATAACTGTTACAATCAAAGATGAAGACTTCAAGACAGACGAAAATCCAGAAGGCATCATCACAAAAGAAGTTCCAGTAACAGGACACACAAAAGGTGTAGACGATAACGGATCAGATAAAACACAAGCTGATACAACAAATCCATTAATTCCTGAAAAAACTCCGGTAGTAAACAAAGAAGACCTAACCGAAGAAGAAAAAGCAGAAGTTAAGAAGAAAATCGAAGACGCAAATAAAGATGTATTCCCACAAGCAAAAGAAGGCCAAGAAGCTACAAAAGTAGAAATTGGCAAAGATGGAGCAGCAACAATCACCTACCCAGATAAGTCACAAGACACAATAAAAGGTGAAGATTTGGTAAGGGAGAAGACAAAACTAACAGGAACTCCAGTAGTTGTTAATCCAAGCGATGAAGAACAAGCAACAGGAGTGAAAGTAGAAAATCAAGATAAAGAAACACCAATAACAGAAATAACAGCTAAAGACGAAGATAACAATGAATTAGCAGTGTTAATAGATGAAAATGGAAATATCTTAGTAACTCCAACTGAAAAAGTAGATGGACCAATAACTGTAACAGTTAAAGATGCTGACTTTGAAGGTGGAAGTCAAACATTTGAAGTACCAGTAAAAGGTCACTCAAAAGGTGTGGATGATAATGGATCAGATAAAACACAAGCTGATACAACAAATCCATTAATTCCTGAAAAAACTCCGGTAGTAAACAAAGAAGACCTAACCGAAGAAGAAAAAGCAGAAGTTAAGAAGAAAATCGAAGACGCAAATAAAGATGTATTCCCACAAGCAAAAGAAGGTCAAGAAGCTACAAAAGTAGAAATTGGCAAAGATGGAACAGCAACAATCACATATCCAGATAAGTCACAAGATACAATAAAGGGTGAAGATTTGGTAGTTGAGAAAGCTAAGCCAGTTCAAACAGAAGCTGAAAAGAATCCGGCAGTAGCTCCAGAAAAGACAACTGTTGAAAACAAAGAGAAATTAACACCGGAAGAAAAGCAAGAAGTTGAAGCAAAAGT
>NZ_JABVBA010000024.1:0-1363 GCF_013371425.1 Anaerococcus faecalis | reverse complement strand
CACTCGTTTTATCCTTGAGATTTTATCTCGTAAAAAAGAGTGAGTCCTCTTATCTTTTAACTGTTTACGAATAAGTTAGATGTTGACTGGTTTCCAGTAATTCGTATCTCCCATAAGGCAGTAACGTTACTAGATTTAGAGGTGTCTATCTAAAATATTCTTTTGTGAGGTTTTAAATGTTTTTCTTAGGTGTTGATATTGGTAAAAATACTCATGTTGCTTCATTAGTTGATGATAAGAAAAAGGTTGTTTTTAAGGCTTTTTCTTTTTCTAACTCTATTGATGGGATTCTTCTTTAACCCGTAAAATTGAGCAGTTTAAAGACTATGTTGAGATTGGCATGGAGGCTACTGGTCATTATTGGCTTTCTCTTTATTCTTACCTAGTTGCTGAAGGTTACACTGTTCGTGTTATTAATCCTATTCAAACTGATGGTTGGAGACATGGTTTTGAGATTAGAAAGAGGAAAACTGATATTATCGATTCGCTCCTTATTGCTGATCTTCTCCGTTAGGCGATTTTGTTGAAACTTCACTTTCTAATGAGGATTTTCTTTCTTTAAGAAATCTTTCCAGGTTTAGATCTTATTTGATTTCTTCCATTGGAGATATTAAAAGAAAAACCATCGCTCTTTTAGACCAAGTTTTTCCTGAATATGCTTCTTCTTTTAGCTATATTTTTGGTAAAACTTCTAAGGAAATTTTATCTTCTTTTCAGTCTGCTGCTAATTTTGAAGATATCTCTTTGGATAAGTTAAATGATCTTCTTGATAGAGTTTCTCATAAGAAGTTTGCTGATAAGAAACTTAAAGAACTTTCTAGAAAAGCTTCTAGTTCTTTTGCTGTTAACTTTTGTTTAGATTCTTTTTCTCTTCAAATTAAGATGATTATCAAACAAATTTCTTTTATTCAAAATCAAGTGTCTGATGTTGAAGATGAGATAAATCTTTTACTAGATAAGTTTGATTCACCTATTACTACTATTACTGGTATTGGAAGCGTGAATGTTGCTACCATTCTTGGTGAAATTGGTAATATTTCTAGATTTTCTAATCCTTCTAAACTTGTTGCTTATGCTGGTCTTGATGCTAGTGTTTCACAGTCTGGCGAGTATGAGTCTACTAGAAACAAGATGAGTAAAAGAGGATCACCTTACCTTAGGCGTGCTTTATTTCAATCAGCATTAATAGCTGAATTTAATGACCCTGTTTTCTCTGCTTATTATCAGAAGAAAATGAGTGAAGGTAAACATCATCTAGTTGCTACAAATGCTGTTGCTAGAAAACTTTGTCATACTATTTACGCTGTTTTAACTAAAAACGAAGATTATCAAGTTCAAGCTTAATTTCAATACTTATTTTTAG
>NZ_JABVBA010000023.1:0-1647 GCF_013371425.1 Anaerococcus faecalis | reverse complement strand
CAAACTTAAGTTTTATATTTTAATTTTCTTTGTATGAAAAACTAACGTGTCAGTTTCTCATCCTTAGAAAGGAGGTGATCCAGCCGCACCTTCCGATACGGCTACCTTGTTACGACTTCACCCCAGTTACTGACCCTACCTTCGACTGCTGCGTCCTAAAAGGTTCGCTCACAGGCTTCGGGTATTGCCAACTTCCATGGTGTGACGGGCGGTGTGTACAAGACCCGGGAACGCATTCACCGCGACATTCTGATTCGCGATTACTAGCAACTCCAACTTCATGCACTCGAGTTGCAGAGTGCAATCCGAACTGGGACAGGTTTTTTGAGTTTTGCTTAAGGTCGCCCTCTCGCTTCCCTCTGTACCTGCCATTGTAGCACGTGTGTAGCCCAAGTCATAAAGGGCATGATGATTTGACGTCGTCCCCACCTTCCTCCGGTTTATCACCGGCAGTATCGCTAGAGTCCCCAACTTAATGATGGTAACTAACGATAGGGGTTGCGCTCGTTATGGGACTTAACCCAACATCTCACGACACGAGCTGACGACAACCATGCACCACCTGTATTACAGTAGACCGAAGTCCTAAGTATCTATCTCTAGATTCCTCCGTAATATGTCAAGACTTGGTAAGGTTCTTCGCGTTGCGTCGAATTAAACCACATGCTCCGCTGCTTGTGCGGGTCCCCGTCAATTCCTTTGAGTTTCACACTTGCGTGCGTACTCCCCAGGCGGAGTGTTTAATGCGTTAGCTGCGGCTCCCAGATTATTCCAAGAACCTAACACTCATCGTTTACAGCGTGGACTACCAGGGTATCTAATCCTGTTTGCTACCCACGCTTTCGTACCTCAGCGTCAGATGATGACCAGAAAGTCGCCTTCGCCACCGGTATTCTTCCTAATATCTGCGCATTTCACCGCTACACTAGGAATTCCACTTTCCCTTCCATCTCTCAAGCTTAGCAGTTTTAAAAGCTATACATAGTTGAGCTATGTTCTTTCACTTCTAACTTACTAGGCCGCCTACGTACCCTTTACGCCCAATGATTCCGGACAACGCTCGGTCCATACGTATTACCGCGGCTGCTGGCACGTATTTAGCCGGACCTTATTCTTATGGTACTGTCATTTTCATCCCATAAAAAAGATTTTTACAACCCGAAGGCCTTCTAAATCACGCGGCGTCGCTGCATCAGGGTTTCCCCCATTGTGCAAAATTCCCCACTGCTGCCTCCCGTAGGAGTTTGGGCCGTGTCTCAGTCCCAATGTGGCCGTACACTCTCTCAAGCCGGCTACTGATCGTTGCCTTGGTGGGCTTTTATCTCACCAACTAGCTAATCAGACGCAAGTCCATCTTACACCGATATATATTCTTTGGTCATTCCATCATGCGATGATTTGACTTTATAGGGTATTATTCTTCGTTTCCAAAGGCTATCCCCTTGTGTAAGGCAGGTTACTCACGTGTTACTCACCCGTTCGCCACTAATCCACTTTTAATCATTCCGAAGAAATCTTAAAACCTTCATCGTTCGACTTGCATGTGTTATGCACGCCGCCAGCGTTTATCCTGAGCCAGGATCAAACTCTCATTTAAAGTTCGATCTTGACTTCTGTCATTTTTTGTTTGGTTTACTCAAAGTAATT
>NZ_JABVBA010000022.1:0-1694 GCF_013371425.1 Anaerococcus faecalis | reverse complement strand
TGCTTGCTCATATACTAATAGTATAAGAACAGCTTTAAGCATAGTTCTTAAAAATGAACCTAATCATCTATGATAAAATTATAGATATTAGGGATGAAATGGGATTGTTTTATGTGCTTGCTGGGTTTCCAATTTAGGAATTACTCATTTGGTAGACTCCACCCTCATTCCATTGCCTTTCATCTTTTCGGTTGGTTAGGTTCATTTATTGATTACCTGTATAACTCGTGAGCCTGTTGTGGTTTTGGATTAACAGGGCATCCCAAATTATAGGAGGTATATTATGTCAGAAAAAATTGTTGTAGGAATTGATGTGAGTAAAGCTTTCAGTGATATCTGTATTCTATCACCTAATAATGACATCATCAAAAGACTTAAAATTTCTAATGATATTAATGGTATGAAGTCGCTCATCTATGTACTTGAAAAGGTAGAAGATGAGTACGAAGACAGAGCAGTAATTATCATGGAAGCTACTGCACACTATCATCAAATTTTAGCTAATTTTTTCCGTAAGCATAATTACGAAGTAATTGTAATTAATCCGATTCAAAGTGGAGCGTTGAAAAATATCAATATCCGAAAAATTAAATCAGATAAAACAGATGCATATAATATAGCGTTGCTATATCGTATTAAGAATTACAACGAAACAATTACACACTCAGATACCATTAACAGTATCAAAAAGCTTTGCAGACAGCATAAAGAATTGACGGATGAAATTGTGGAACACATCAACCGATTAATCGCTTTTTTAGATATTTCCTTTCCAGATTTCAAGAAATTATTTACGGATTTGCAAGGGAAAACACCTTTGTCTTTGCTTGAAAAATATCCTACTATACAGGAAGTCTTATCTCCTGAAAATAAGCAAGATATTCTTCGACTGATAAAAGAAAATTCACATAAAAGCAGCTCCTATGCCGAAGTAAAATATGAAAAACTATTGAAAGCTGCTGAAAAATCTATTGAAGTTTGTATAGTAAGCCTTAGTTCAGCAGTACTTATTCAAACAACTGTGAGGGTTATTTTCAGTTTACAGGAAGCTTTGAAAGCAATCGATGATGAAATCAAAAGGCTATCACTTTTAGATGAAAAGTTTCATAAAGAAATAGTGCTTTTACAAAGTATTCCAGGAGTTGGAGAGTATACAGCATGTGTTGTTTTATCAGAGCTTGGAGATATATCCAATTTCTCGAAACCGAAAGAATTAGTTGCTTTCTTTGGCTTGGATCCAGGAGTAACCCAAAGTGGAACATACAATAGGAAAAACAATAAAATCTCTAAAAGAGGATCACCTCATGTTCGCTCAATTCTCCATATGCTGGCTAAATCTAATGTGTATCCAAATCGCAACCGAGAGTATTTAAATCCTGTTATGCGAGCTTATTTTGAAAAGAAGATAGCTGAAAAACCATACAAAGTTGTAATGTGTGCAATTATGCGAAAGATGGTTCAAATTATTTTTGCTGTTCTCAGAAACCAAAAATCATTTGAGTTAAGAACACCCGAAGAACATCAAAAACTAATTCGAGAAAAAAGTAAGTTAGTCGCATAAATTTTTAAAAGTGTTGCCTCAAAAAATGAAAGTATATGAGGCTTGTTTGCTATGCACATTTTTAAGTTTTGTGACTTGAAAAAATTTTAAAAAATTTTTAAAAATAACTATTGACTTCCTTAGTTGGTCTATT
>NZ_JABVBA010000021.1:0-3294 GCF_013371425.1 Anaerococcus faecalis | reverse complement strand
GTTTGGCAACTTCCTAATCTCCCGGGAGGTCTCCCTCCGAGTACCATCGGCGTTAGAAGGCTTAACTTCTGTGTTCGGTATGGATACAGGTGTATCCCTTCTGCTTTTGTCACCATATTTTCTTTACCTAATACTTGCTCTTTGAGCCTTTTTCAAATAGCTATAAATATTTCCAGTCAAGTTTTAAAGTTTAGTATCCATTAGCTTAATACATTACTGCACTTACACCTTGGACCTATCTAAGGTATTTTCTTTACCTACTTTGAGAAATCTTATCTTGAGGGTTGCTTCGTACTTAGATGCTTTCAGTACTTATCAATTCCGCACGTAGCTACCGAGCTATGCCAGTGGCCTGACAACTCGTACACCATTGGTGCGTCCATCCCGGTCCTCTCGTACTAAGGACAGCTCCTCTCAAATTTCTTACGCCCACGCTGGATAGGGACCGAACTGTCTCACGACGTTCTGAACCCAGCTCGCGTGCCTCTTTAATGGGCGAACAGCCCAACCCTTGGGACCTACTCCAGCCCCAGGATGAGACGAGCCGACATCGAGGTGCCAAACCTCCCCGTCGATGTGGACTCTTGGGGGAGATAAGCCTGTTATCCCCGGGGTAGCTTTTATCCGTTGAGCGATGGCCCTTCCATTCGGTACCACCGGATCACTAAGTCCGTCTTTCGACTCTGCTTGAGTTGTAGCTCTCGCAGTTAAGCTCGCTTCTGCCTTTATACTCTTCGAATGGTTTCCGTCCATTCTGAGCGAACCTTTGAACGCCTCCGTTACTTTTTAGGAGGCGACCGCCCCAGTCAAACTGCCCAACTGACAATGTCCCATGCCCTGATTCAAGGGCTATGGTTAGAACTTTGATATTAAAAGGTTGGTATCCCACCAGTGACTCCGCCTAGATTGACATCCAAGTTTCTTTGTCTCCCAACTATCCTGTACATTTAATCTCAAAATCCAATATCAGCCTACAGTAAAGCTCCACGGGGTCTTTCCGTCCTAGCGTGGGTAAGTCGCATCTTCACGACTACTACAATTTCACCGGATCCTTTGTTGAGACAGTGCCCAAATCGTTACACCTTTCGTGCGGGTCGGAACTTACCCGACAAGGAATTTCGCTACCTTAGGACCGTTATAGTTACGGCCGCCGTTTACTGGGGCTTAAGTTCTAGCCTTCGATTGCTCTAAGCCTTCCCCTTAACCTTCCAGCACCGGGCAGGTGTCAGCTCCTATACTTCATCTTGCGATTTTGCAGAAACTTGTGTTTTTGGTAAACAGTCGCTTGGGCCTGGTTTCTGTGGCCATATTGCTATGGCTCCCCTTCTCCCGAAGTTACGGGGACATTTTGCCGAGTTCCTTAACAAAGGTTCTTCCGCGCGTCTTGGTATTCTCTACCTCCCTACCTGTGTCGGTTTTGGTACGGGCGCTTTTGTCTGGATAGTGACTTTTCTTGGCAATTTGGAGTCATCGACTTCTCTACTTATGTTTTCGATTCCTATCAGTTTTCAGAATTTATGAATGGCGGATTTGCCTACCATTCTTCCTACGACCTTAGACCATCATTTCCATCAGATGGCTTCGATTATCCTCTTGCGTCATCACATCTCTCTTAACGACTTCAAGCGGTACAGGAATATAAACCTGTTATCCATCGCCTACGCCTTTCGGCCTTAGCTTAGGTCCCGACTTTCCCTGAGGGGACGAGCCTTGCTCAGGAGACCTTAGGGTTTCGACGGGGATGATTCTCACATCCCTTCTCGCTACTCATGCCAGCATTCTCTCTTGTATTAAGTCCACTTTTGCTTTCGCCTTGGCTTCTTCCCTAATACAATGCTCCTCTACCACTAATAGAGGTATTAAGTTTAGCTATGAGTTGGTACGTCTTTTTTTACGTTTTATTAACTCGTTAACCAGTGATCTTTTTTGTAGTTAAGCTTTTTTGCTTATTACCTACTTTGACTTTAGACTTGTGTTTTTTTTGATAATTTCTTATCCATTATGTCTTTGCGTCTGAAATTTTTGAATTTCTTTTTTTAATCTCTTCTGTATTGTTTTGTTAATATTTCCAATCTCATTTGTAAACTTAATCCCTCTATTAATCCGAAGCTTCGGTATTGAATTTGAGCCCCGTTCATTTTTGGCGCAAACCCACTTGACCAGTGAGCTATTACGCATTCTTTAAATGCATGGCTGCTTCTAAGCCAACGTCCTGGTTGTCTTAGTAGATTCACATCCTTTTCCACTTAATTCAAATTTTGGGACCTTAGCTGTCGGTCTGGGCTGTTTCCCTTTCGACTTAGAAGCTTATCCCCCTAAGTCTGACTCCCTGACTTGATTTTTTGGCATTCGGAGTTTGATAGGTTTCGGTACGGTCATCCGCCCTAGACCATTCAGTGCTCTACCTCCTAAAATCTTAGGTCAGAGGCTAGCCCTAAAGCTATTTCGAGGAGAACCAGCTATCTCCGGGTTCGTTTGGTTTTTCGCCCCTATCCACAGTTCATCCGATGCGTTTTAAACCGCACCCGGTTCGAGCCTCCATTGAATTTTACTTCAACTTCACTCTGACCATGGATAGATCACCCGGTTTCGGGTCTATTCCAATTTACTTTCGCCCTATTAAGACTCGCTTTCGCTACGGCTACTGATCTTAAATCATTAACCTTGCACTTTAGAATAACTCGCTGGCCCATTCTACAAAAGGTACGACATCACGTTCTTACACGCTTTGTCTGCTTGTAGGCACTAGGTTTCAGGTTCTATTTCACTCCCCTTTCGGGGTTCTTTTCACCTTTCCCTCACGGTACTTGTTCACTATCGGTCACATGTTAGTATTTAGCCTTAGGGGATGGGCCCCCTATCTTCACACCGGGTTTCTCGTGCCCGGTGATACTTTCCCTCAACTTTCTTAAGCCTTTCGTTTACAAGACTTTCACTTTCTTTGGTTTAGTTTTTCAACTAATTTAACTAGACTTATTTAAGCTTACTGAGTTAGGCTCTTTCCCTTTCGCTCGCCGCTACTTAGAAAATCGAATTTTCTTTCTCTTCCTCCTGCTACTTAGATGTTTCAGTTCGCAGGGTCTTACTTCACTAAGCTATGTATTCACTTAGTGATGACTGTGTCTTCCACAGCCGGGTTGCCCCATTCGGAGACCTAGGGGTCTTTGCTTTTTGTGAGCTTGCCCTAGTTTTCGTTCACTTACGTCCTTCTTCGCCTTCATGTGCCAAGGCATCCACCTTGTGCCCTTTCTTTCTTGACTGGAAATATTTATAGCTATTTAATTGTTTAGGTTC
>NZ_JABVBA010000020.1:0-10415 GCF_013371425.1 Anaerococcus faecalis | reverse complement strand
TAGAACATCCAGGTATTATCAAAGACCCAGAAAGAGTAAGGGAGTCATGGAACGCAGCCTTTCAGGGGCCTAAAAATGCCAATAAAGTGGCTGTACTTGAAGAAGGGATGAAATACCAACCCATAGCTATTGCCCCAAGTGAGGCCCAATTCTTAGAAACAAGGAAATTTCAATTAAATGAGATAGCTAGAATTTTTAGGATACCACCTCATATGATTGGAGATTTGGAAAGGTCAAGCTTTTCAAATATAGAGCAACAATCTCTTGAGTTTGTCAAATACACTCTTGATCCTTGGATTGTTCGTTGGGAGCAATCCTTAGAAAGAGCACTACTAACAAAGAAAGAAAAAGAATCCTACTTTATTAAATTCAACCTTGATGGACTTCTAAGAGGAGACTATGAATCAAGAATGAATGGATATGCTGTAGGAAGACAAAATGGGTGGATGAGTGCAAATGACATAAGAGAATTAGAAAATCTTGATAGGATATCAGCTGAAGAAGGTGGAGATCTATATCTTGTAAATGGAAATATGCTACCACTTGATAAGGCAGGGTCATTCTATGAAAGTAAAAGAAACGGAGGTAAAAATACCGAGAATGAACAAAAATAAAATATTTTGGAATTGGAATAAAGATTCAAATGAACTCTATATAGATGGAGTTATTGCAGAAGAGTCTTGGTTTGATAATGAAATCACGCCAAGGCTCTTTTTTGAGGAATTAAAAAACAAAAGTGGAGACATCACTGTATGGATAAACTCTCCAGGAGGGGACTGCATTGCTGCCTCAAGAATTTACACAATGCTTTTAGAACACAAGGGCAATGTGACCATTAAGATTGATGGGCTTGCAGCATCTGCTGCATCGGTCATTGCCATGTCAGGAAGTGAAGTTTTAATGAGTCCTACCTCACTAATGATGATTCACAACCCCTTAACTGTGGCAATTGGCGACTCAAAAGAAATGCAAAAAGCCATAGATATGTTAAAGGAAGTTAAGGAATCAATCATCAATGCTTATGAGATTAAGACAGGTTTATCCAGAGAAGAGATTTCTAATCTAATGGATGGAGAGACTTGGTTCGATAAGAACAAGGCTATTGAGATGGGTTTTTGTGACGGAACTCTCACTGATAAAAGAAAAGATGAAAAAGTTACGAACATGGTCTTTTCAAGACGAGCAGTTACAAACTCTCTTTTAACAAAGATAAATAAAGAAGTAAAGACTCATTCAATGAGCGAAGTAGAAGAAAGATTAAACAAAATTAAAAATACTTGGAGGTAATTATATGAATTTAAAAGAACTTATTGCAAAGAGAACTAAAGCTTGGGACGAAGCAAAGGCATTTGCTGAATCTAAGAAGGATGAAAATGGTCTAATGTCTGATGAAGACTTTAAGACATATGAGGAAATGGAAAAAACCATCGAGAATTACACTCGTGAAATTGAAAGAAAGAAGAGAGAAGAAGAAATGGATAAAATATTAGAAAAACCTACCACTCAAGCACTAACAAGTGATCCGGTTACTTTTAATGAAGAAGACAAACCAATGAGAGCAAGAAATGTCTATAAGAAATCCATGATGAAAGCTTTAAGGTCTAACTTTAGAGATATTACTAATGAACTAAAAGTTGGAGCAGATGAAAGTGGTGGATATTTAGTTCCGGAAGAATTGGAATCAGATATTGTAAAAGGTCTTGAAGAAGAAAATATTGTAAGAAAATTAGCTACAAAAGTTCAAACATCCGGACTTCATAAAATCAATATTGCAGCTACAAAGCCGGCAGCCCTATGGGTTGAAGAAGGTGGACAGCTTACATTTAGCGATGGAAAGTTTGACCAAATATCACTTGATGCGCATAAACTCCATGTTGGAATTAAAGTTACTGAAGAACTTCTATATGATGCAGCCTTTAATTTAGAAAAATACATCACTGAAGAATTTACTAGAGCGCTAGCAAATGCTGAAGAAGATGCTTTCTTAAATGGTGATGGAGTAAATAAGCCTACAGGAATTTTTGATTCTAAAAAAGGTGGAGAACTTGGTGTAACAACAAAGGCACAAACAATTACTGCAGATGAATTGATGGATCTAGTCTATGAATTAGACAGACCATACAGAAAGAAAGCTGTCTTTATTTTAAATGATGCAACAGTAGCTCAAATCAGGAAATTAAAAGATGTAAATGGTGCATATATTTGGCAACCATCACTTAAGGATGGAGAACCTGATAGACTTTTAGGTTACCCTGCCTATACATCAGCCTTTGCTCCAAAAGCTGAAAAAGGAAAATTAGCCATTGCTTTTGGTGACTTCTCATATTACAAAATTGGTGACAGAGGTCATAGATCATTCCAAGACTTAAAAGAACTATTTGCCGGAAATGGTATGGTTGGATTCTTAGGTAAGGAAAGAGTTGATGGAATCTTAGTTTTAAGAGAGGCAGTTAAACTTTTAAAAATTGGCGCTACTGTCTAAGGAGTAAATTATGATAACTCTTGAGGAGGCAAAGTCATATTTAAGGGTGGATTTTGATGATGAGGATGAGATGATTGAATCTCTCATCCAATCATCAATCAAACATTCTATGGATGTAGCCAGGGTTAATAGTGAAGAAGAACTTTCTAAAAATCCAAATGGAAAGATAGCTGTTCTATATATGACTGCTTATCTTTATGAACATAGAGAAGAGGCAGATTATTCTGAACTAAACTTAACACTAAGGGCTTTATTATTTGGAATGAGAAAGGCTGAGTTCTAATACCCTTCCGATGGAACATAACGAAATCAGAGATTTCTATGTTTCTATCGTTGGGCACAAGCGAAGGAGGAAAAGTGAAGATATCTGATTTAAATAGAAAGATAACCTTTCAAAACAAAGCTGTTGAAATTGATGAGATAGGAAATCATAAGGCGATATGGTCGGATTATCTAACAACTAATTCATATATCTCCTATCAAGGAAAAGGCGAAGAAGTCTTTCTTGGCATGGAGATAGACAAGTCAGATATTTCCTTTACTGTTAGATTTCAAAAGAGATTAATAGATATAAACACATCGGAGTTTAGAATTATTTTTGATGATGAAATTTATAACATTATCTCTATTGACTTTATGAATTATAAAAATAGATTCATTAAGTTCAGATGTAAGAAGGTATTAAGATGAATGTAAAGATAGAAAATATGGCTGATGAAATTATGAAGGGACTTGAAGAATATTCTGATATGGCTGCTGATGAACTTAAAAAAGAAGTGAAGAAGACTGCTAACAATGTCAAAAAAGATATTCAAGCAAATGCTCCAGTTGGTAAAACTGGTAAATATTCCAAGTCTTGGTCTGTTAAAAACCAAAAGGAAACTTCATCATCCATAGAATTAGTTGTTCACTCAAAGAATAGATATCAACTAGCCCATTTATTAGAAAAAGGTCATGTCCTTAGACAAGGAGGGCGAGTTTCAGCAAGGCCTCACATTGGACCGGCTGAAGAAAAAGGAATCAGAGAATTGGAAGAAAATATAACGAGGAAACTAAAGAATGGATAAATTGATTGAGATTATAGAAGAAATAGGACTGCCCTTTGCTTATTCACATTTTGCAGAAGGCGAAAGTCCTAAACCACCCTTTCTAGTCTATCTATTTCCAAAGAATAAACACTTTGGAGCAGATGGCTATGTATATCATAAAAATACTGAAGTGGATTTAGAAATCTACACAGATAGGAAAGATTTAGAACTTGAAGAAAGAATCGAAGAAATACTTGATAGAGAAAAAATCTATTATGAAAAATCTGAAGTTTGGATTGCATCAGAAAGACTCTATGAAGTGCTGTATGAATTCATGATCTAACCCGAAATCTTTGATTTCGCTGGTAGGTCAGATGCAGTCTCACACCGTGAACAAGGACTGAAAGGACGAAGTGAACGGATGTGTAGTTGTATTACTTTAAAGATAAATTATAAGGAGGAAAATAATGGCTAATAAAGTAAAGTTTAATATCTGTAATGTACACTACGCTCTCTTTGATAAAACCGAAGAGGGCGTTATTAAATATAATGAGCCAGTGGCAATGCCTGGTGCTGTATCGATTTCTCTAGAACCAAATGGAGAACCAGAAAGTTTTTATGCTGATGGGATTGAGTATTACACCATTTCAAACAACATGGGATATGATGGCGACTTAGAAATTGCCCTAATTCCAGAATCCTTTAGGACAGATGTGTTGATGGAAAAAGCTGATAAGAATAAGGTTCTAATAGAATCTTCAAATGCAGAGACAGCTAACTTTGCTCTTTTATTTGAGTTTGATGGTGACCAAAAGAAAATCCGTCATATTATGTATAACTGCTCTGCAGCTAGACCAACGCTTGAAGGAGAAACCAATGAAGAATCAAGAGAAGTTCAACCGGAAACATTAACCATTCAGGCTAGGCCCCTTCCAGATGGGAATGTTAAAGCAAGAACCGGAAATGAAACTACTAAAGAAACTTATGATAATTGGTATAAGGCAGTATATTTGCCAACAGAAATATCAGTAACACCTTCTAGAGCAAACACTGGAGGTAAATAATATGGCACTAACAAAGAAAATACAAATTGATGGACAAGATGTTATCTTTCGTGCATCAGCAGCAATACCAAGAATATATAGATTAAAATTTGGCAGAGATATTTTTAAAGATCTAATGGCTTTGGAGAAATCCATCAAGAAAAATGATAAGGACAAATCCGATTTAGACATAGGATCTTTAGAACTGTTTGAGAACATAGCCTATGTTATGGCAAAACATGGTGACGATTCTGTGCCGGATGATCCAACAGAATGGCTCGACAACTTCTCCACATTTTCAATCTATCAAATCCTACCAGAGTTAATAGAACTTTGGGGACTTAATATTAAGACGGAGGAAGTTTCTAAAAAAAAGTAAGACCAACTGAAAGATCAATGACTACGCCCTTGTTTCTATTAAGGGCAGTGGAACTCGGTTTATCTATTTCTGATTTAGATTTATTAACTATAGGTCTAGTGAACGATATGTTTACAGAAAAAAATAATGATAGTTATAAATACAAAGAAGTAGCCACACAAGATGACTTCGATAAATTTTAATTGTATTGACATAGTGTAGGCGAATGTAGTATAATTAATTCAAAAGGAGGAGTATTATGGCTAAGTCAGCAAATTTAAATATCAGAATGAAACCGGAAATCAAAGATAAAGCAGAGGAGATTCTCAATGCCTTAGGTATACCCCCATCAAATGCCGTGGATATGTTTTATAGACAGATAATTCTTAACAAGGGCTTACCATTTAATGTAAAATTACCGGATGCAAAACTTGTTGATATTTCAGATATTTCAAAAGATGAACTAAATAAAACGCTAATGGAAGGTATACAAGATTTAAAAGATGGTAAATTTGAAAATGTAGATGATGCTTTTCAATCAATTTATGAACAAATATGATTAAGCACAACATTATAATATCATCTAAAGCAAAAAGAGATATACTCGATATATATGAATATATTTCTGAAACATTGAATTCGGATTTATCTGCTTTAAGGTTAGTTCAAAAAATAGAAGAGTCGATTAGGGATCTTGAGCAAATGCCCGAGAGGTTTAAAAGATACAAAGATGAGGATTTATATAGTGAAAATATAAGAATTTGTCCTGTAAAAAATTACCTTATATTTTACCGAGTTAATAATGAGAAAAGTCTAGTAGAAATAATCCGCATATTATATTCAAAAAGAAATTACGAAGATATTTTATAAGGCATCTAGAAAAACTAGGTGCTTTTTTGATGTTCAAATTTAGGGGGTGAGAGATTGGCAAATAGAATAAAAGGGATCACTGTTGAAATTGGTGGAGATACAACCAAACTTCAAGACGCCCTTAAAAAAGTTAATACTGAAATAAAACATACTCAATCAGAACTACGTGATGTAAATAAGCTTTTAAAAATGGATCCAGGCAACACTGAACTTATCTCCCAAAAACATAAACTACTAGGACAGACTTTAGAGGAGACAAAGAACAAGCTTAATTCATTAAAAGAGGCACAAAAACAAGCGGAACAGGCTCTTGCTGAAGGAAAGATTTCACAGGAACAATATGATGCCCTTAAACGTGAAATTATTGAAACAGAACAAGCCTTAAAATCTCTTGAAAGACAAGGAGCAACTACTAATCAAACTCTTCAAAATATAGCTATTACTGGGGAAAAATGGCAAAATACAGGGCAAAATATAGAAAACGTAGGAAGAAAAATGATGCCAGTATCTCTTGCAGTAGCAGGTCTTGGAGTAGCAGCTGTAAAGACTGCGTCAGATTTTGACTCCGGTATGTCTAAAGTAAAAGCAGTATCCGGAGCAACCGGTTCTGACTTTGATGCACTAAGAGACAAAGCTCGTGAAATGGGAGCAAAAACAAAGTTTTCTGCAAGTGAAGCGGCAGAGGCTATGAACTACATGGCAATGGCTGGTTGGAAAACTAAAGACATGATTGGTGGTATTGATGGCGTTATGAATCTTGCTGCAGCAAGTGGTGAGGATTTAGCAACTACCTCAGATATCGTTACTGATGCCCTTACAGCCTTTGGTTTAAAAGCAGAAGACTCATCTCACTTTGCAGATGTTCTTGCTGCTGCATCATCTAATGCCAACACCAATGTATCCATGATGGGAGAGACCTTTAAATACGCAGCACCAATTGCCGGTTCTCTTGGATACTCTGTAGAGGATACTGCTCTTGCTATTGGACTAATGGCAAATGCAGGGATTAAAGGTTCGCAAGCTGGTACATCGTTAAGAAAGATAATGACAGAACTAAATGGAGAGTTAACCTTATCAGGACAGAGTTTTGGAGAAGTGAGTATCCAAACTACCAACACTGATGGTTCTATGAGATCTTTAAATGATATCTTAATGGATTGTAGATCTGCTTTCTCACAGATGAGTGAATCAGAAAAGGTGGCAAATGCTGAAGCACTTGTAGGCAAACAAGCTATGTCAGGTTTTCTTGCCATTATGAATGCAGCGCCGGAAGATGTAGAAAAACTATCAAGTGCAATAAATAATGCAGATGGAACAGCAGAAAAAATGGCTAAAACAATGCAGGATAACTTAGGCGGGCAGCTTAAGATATTACAATCTGCCCTAGAGGAACTTGCTATTTCCTTTGGAGAATTATTTATGCCTGCTGTTAGAAAAGCAGTAGATATATTAACAAAACTGGTAAATGGACTTAACGCCCTTCCAGGACCAGTAAAAGGTGTCATTGCAGGTATAGGGCTTTTTGTAGCAGCATTAGGTCCTGTCCTTATGATTGTAGGAAAACTTGTATGGTCAATAGGAACTATTATGACTAAAGGACCTATAATAGTTGGTGGAATTACAAAAATAGTAGGGGTATTTACAGGCACATTAATTCCAGCAATCACTGCAGTAGTATCAACCATAGGAATTGTTCCCATAGCTATTGGTGCAGTAATAGCTGGTCTTATTCTTTTATGGAAAAAATGCGACTGGTTTAGAGAAGGTATCATCTCCATTTGGGAAACCATCAAAGAATCAACAGTCACTATTTGGAATGGAATAAAAGACTTCTTTGTAAATCTATGGCAGGGAATATCCGACTCATGGATTTCTTCATGGACGGCAATTACAGAATTTTTAAATGATTTATGGACTGGATTTGTAGAAGGAATAAAATCTTTATGGCAAGGAGTAAAGGACTTCTTTTCCAATCTATGGATGGGTATTTCAGAAGGTTGGAATAGTATATGGGCTTCAATTACTACATTTTTAACTCAGTCTTGGAACACTTTTATTGAAGGAGCAAAGACTCTATGGCAAGGCTTAGGAGAATTCTTTACGAGTTTATGGACTAGCGTTCAAACTACCTTTTCAACCATTTGGACTGCTATTCAAACAAAAACATCAGAAGTCTTTAATGCAATAGGAGAATTCTTTAAAACCACTTGGAATAATATTAAGACCTTTATTTCTACAACTCTTGATGGAATAAAGCTAAAGATAGAGACTATTTGGAATGGACTAAAAGAGTTTTTAACAACAGTTATCACAGCTATTGGAGAATTTATTTCTACATCCTGGACCAATATAAAAACGACTATTGAGACTATCTTGACTTCTATTAAGACAATCCTTGAATCAATCTGGAATGGGATAAAGACCTTTATCTCATCAACGATGAATAATATTAAGACTTTTGTTTCATCTGCTTGGAATTATATAAAGTCGACTATTTCGTCTGCGGTGAATACTGCAAAGTCAGCAGTATCGTCTGCATTTAATTCCATGAGATCAAGTATTTCATCTACCATGTCAAATATTCAATCTACAATTAGAAATGGATTTAATAACGCTGTAAACTTCATAAAGAATCTTGCATCTCAAGCTTATTCATGGGGTGCTGATTTAGTTAATGGAATTGCTAGAGGTATTCGAAATGCCATAGGAAATGTAGTATCTGCAGTTTCAGATGTAGCATCAACCATCAGGTCTTACTTACACTTTTCAGTTCCAGATGTTGGTCCACTAACTGATTATGAATCTTGGATGCCAGACTTTATGGAAGGCTTATCAAAAGGAATAGAAAAGAGTAGAAGACTAGTTCAATCTTCTATGAAAAATGTCGCAAGTGATATGGTTTTAAGTCCAAATATATCAGCTATTGGCATAGGCGGATACGATAAAGAATCCGCTGTAAATGGAATTGATATAGGAAGACAGATATCGGATGCACTTGCAAATATAAATGTTAAATCGGAAAACGCAGGAGATATAATTATACCAGTTTATCTTGGAGGTACACTCCTTGATGAGGTAATAGTAAGTGCTACAATGCGTAAGAATTTAAGAAGTGGAGGTCGTTAGTTTTGAAACATCAATCATATTTAATCATTGAAGGAATAGATCTGCCTCTACCTAATTCTTATGATTTGGAATTTCGTGACATTGAGGCAGATACAGGTGGAGAGACGGAGGCAGGTACTATTCAAAGAGATATTGTAAGAAGTAAGGTTGCAAGCATATCAGTGGTGTTTTCATGTAGCCCTAAGCTAGTAAAGACTTTAAGTAAATTATCAAATAAGTCTAATCTAACAGTGAAATTCTTAGATACAGAAACGTTGGAACTAAAAGAGACACAAATGTATATAGATAAGTTTCAAGTCAAACTAATAAAAGATACTTCTTATAAAGGATTGTGGGAAGTATCTTTTAATTTAGAAGAATACTAGGAGGTGGTGGATTGTATCCTACAAGCAATGAATATAAAATAGCCATAAAAAAGAATTCTCGTAAATTTTATTGGACGGGAAATATCATTTTGAAAGATGAAACGATTATTCCCTTTATAAATAAAGATATATTAAAAGGTTCAGGGTACATTCACAGGTCATCTTCCGGCTCTACTGAACTGGAGATAGGAACTGTCTATGCTGGAGAATTTGGTATTAGTCTATTTTCTGATATAGATAGATATTCTCTTGAGGGTTCAAGGCTTGAATTATTCTACCATCAAGAATTAGAAAATAAGACAACAGAAACCATACCAATGGGAATCTTTGATGTTACAGAGGCTAATCGTTCTAAGAAAATATTAGAACTTAAAGGTTATGACTATATGTTACGTTTTGACAAGAACTTCCCTGTAACAGATACCTTTGGTACAGCATATGAACTTCTAAGTCTTTCATGTGAAAAGTGCAAGGTAGAACTAGGTATGACAGAAGATGAAGTGAAGTCCCTTGTAAATGGAGAAGAAGTTCTCGCCATTTATCAAGACCATGATATAGAAACCTATAGGGACTTCATCCATTATATAGCATCGACCCTTGGAGCTTTTGCGGGGATTAGTCGTGATGGCAAGTTGGCATTAAAGAAATATTCTGAAAGCATCTCAACGGAAATTAAAACAACAGAGCGTTTTTCATCATCTATTTCTGACTTTAAAACAAGATACACAGCTATCAACTCAACAAATGCAAAAACAAAAATAGCTGAATACTACTCTTTAGAAAATGATGATGGACTAACTATGAACCTTGGAATAAATCCATTGATGCAGTTAGGTCTTCCGGAAAAAAGAAAGAGGATGTGTGAGGCTCTTCTTACAGAAATATGTAAAATTCATCACACACCCTTTGATATGGTAACCATAGGCGACCCCAGTCTTGATGTTGGAGATAGGATAGCTATTTCTTATGCAGAAGAAAAGATTGAAGGGCTTATAACTGACATAGAATACAAGATAAATAGACCAACTAAGGAAGTCAATAGTTATTTTTAAAAATTTTTTAAAATTTTTTCAAGTCACAAAACTTAAAAATGTGCATAGCAAACAAGCCTCATATACTTTCATTTTTTGAGGCAACACTTTT